>NZ_JBKKAP010000074.1:0-8057 GCF_046714615.1 Paeniglutamicibacter sp. | reverse complement strand
GGACACTGACGGTGTCCCGCCCCGAGGTCGCTTAACCGACTGCTAGTGTTGATTGGTACGCGCCCTGAGAGAGGTCATTCGTGGATTACCGCACTATTCGACTAACCGCCATCGGCGACGAGCTCCTGGCCGGACACGGGGACCCGCGGGCCTTGGGCTGGTACGGCCGGGTGCTGGCACGCACCTCGAACGCCGATGTCCGCATCGAGAGCTACACCCTTGCAGCCCCGGGCGA
This sequence comes from Paeniglutamicibacter sp., assembly GCF_046714615.1. Lineage (NCBI taxonomy): Bacteria > Bacillati > Actinomycetota > Actinomycetes > Micrococcales > Micrococcaceae > Paeniglutamicibacter > Paeniglutamicibacter sp. Next base: position 7,822 of record NZ_JBKKAP010000074.1, on the reverse strand, counting down.
AGGTTCCGAGGCCCTGAGCACCCGCTGGTTCGACGAGGCATCGCGCCGTTTCGGCGACAACGTCGACAACCGCCTGGTCATCGCGCTCTCGGACCGGGATCTGGATCTGGGCCTTTCCACCGCCCGCTCCCGGCTGAACCTGGCCAACATCCTGGACTCCGCCTCGCAGATGAGCATCAAGGCCCTGGTCGTGGGCCCGGCCCCCGGACTGGATCCCGAGCGCAATGCCCGCCTCGCCGAGCTTTCCCACGTGTATGCGGATGTGGCCACGCGCCGCAAGCACCACTTCGTTGACACCTTCACCCCGCTGCAGAACCATGCGCAGTGGCGCAACGACCTGTCGGTGAACGGCGGGTTGCCGGGACAGGCGGGCTACGGGCTGATGGCCTGGCTGGTGCTGCACCGCGGCTGGTACACCTGGTTGGGGTTGCCGGAGCCCGGCGCCAGCTGACATTTTCCCGACGCGGACCCCATCTATTGGGTCCGGCTTCGCGGGTGTGGCAGACTGGACGAAGTCCAACTTGGGACCAAGATCACAAAGGAGTCCTCACATGAGCAAGCGTTCACGTAAGCGTAAGGATCGCAAGCGCGGCGGCGCCAACCACGGCAAGCGCCCCAACACCTAAGATCGCTGCCGCGTCGGCACTGGTGTTGCACCGGGCCGGCCCCGCATGGGTTAACAGCAAAAGGGCCGGAGCCCGGAACCGTCGCAAAGACGGTGTACCGGGGTCCGGCCCTTTTGGCGTGTGTCGGCCGCGCTCGAGGGTGCCTAGACGTGGCCGGATTCCACGCGGATCTCCGAAATCCGTGTGATGATCTTTGACTTCAACGTGTCGGGCGCGAGTTCCTGGCAGCTGCGGCGCACGACGGAGCGGATGATGCACTCCAGGTCGTATTCCTCGGTGCATTCGGCGCAATGCTCCAGGTGTGCCTTGACCTCAGTGAGATCCTTCAGCGACAGCGCACCGTCAAGGTACTCGTAGAGGCGGACGATGCGATTGTCGTCGCAGTCGCCCAGCGAATGGCAGTCACCCATTATTTCTTCTCCGCTCCGGGCGTGGGTGCCCCTTGGGTCTTTTGTGCTGGACCGATCCCGCGTTCGTGCGCGTAGTCGGCGAGCAATTCTCTTAATTGTTTTCGTCCCCGGTGCAACCGCGACATCACCGTGCCGATCGGTACACCGAGAATCTCCGCGGCATCCTTGTAGGGGAAACCCTCGACGTCCACGAAGTACACCGCCAACCGGAACTCCTCGGCAATCGACTGCAACGCGTTCTTCACGTCCGAGTCCGGCAGGTGGTCAAGGGCCTCGACCTCGGCCGAACGCAGCCCCGCGGGCGTGTGTTCCGCGGCCTTGGCCATTTGCCAGTCCTCGACGGTGTCGGTCCCGGTGCGCAGCGGTTCGCGTTGGCGCTTGCGGTAGAGGTTGATGTAGGTGTTGGTCAGGATCCGGTACAGCCAGGCCTTCAGGTTGGTCCCGGGCTTGTACTGGTGGAAGGCCGAATATGCCTTGGTGTAGGCCTCCTGGACCAGGTCCTCGGCATCGGCGGGGTTGCGCGCCATGCGCATCGCCGCCGAGTAGAGCTGGTCGACATATTGCAACGCGTCGCGTTCGAAGCGCTCGCGCCGTTGTGCTTCGGTCTCGTTGGCTACCGGTACAGTGTCGGTGCCCTGTATATGTTCGGTCATCACGGCCAAGTCTACGCGTAGCCGTGGTTCGCTCGGGGCCGGGGATTCCGCCAGCAGTACTCCCATAAGTCCTCCGCCTCTTGCCATGGTTGATTCGCTTGCCGATGGCGGCACACTCCGCATTCCGCAGTGGAGTCCGCGCACCATATAGGGGGTAACACGCAAGCGCGCGACTCTATTCCACCTCCGGTGCCCGGCTGCGGCTAGAATTGGGGCCACGGGGGCAGCGTTTCCCGGCGCACGGCCCACCGCCGCGCACCTTTTGCGGATGCCAGCCCCCGATTCGCAGGAGTTTCCCGCACACGGCAGGAATCCACCACCGGCGGCAACGGCGCCGCCACCGACCACGTCCCACATTCCCTACTTCCCCCAAATCACCGCCGCGCGCCAAGACCCGCGGCACCCCCTTGAGACCCGGAGGCAGCCGTTGAGCACCCAAGAAACCCTGGACACCACGTGGGACGCCCCGCACCCCGCACACCCCGTTGACGGCACCGTCATCGTCCCGGCGTCCAAGTCGTTGACCAACAGGTACTTGCTGCTCGCCGCCCTGGCCGACGGCCCCTCCCGCATTTCCAACGCGCTGGCCTCCCGCGACTCGGACCTCATGATCGGCGCCCTGCGTGCCCTGGGCACCGGCATCGAAACGATCGACTCCGCCGACGGCACCCTGGAACTGCGCATCACCCCCATGGACCTCGATGCCGAGATGGGCCAGGTCGACATCGACTGCGGCCTGGCCGGGACCGTCATGCGCTTCGTCCCCCCGCTGGCCGCGCTGGCCCGCGGCTCCTTCACCTTTGACGGCGACCCGCATGCGCGCCTACGCCCCATGGCCCCGGTGCTGGGCGGACTTGCCGACCTGGGGGTGAACGTCACCGAGCAGGGGGCACCGGGCCTGCTTCCCGCCACCATCACCGGTACCGGCGCCCTGGCCGGCGGCCGCATCGTGGTCGACGCCTCGGCCTCCTCCCAGTTCATCAGCGCCCTGATGCTCTTCGCCGCCCGGACCGTGCACGGCGTGGAGATCGTCGCCGCCGAGGGCCGCATCGCCAGCCCTGACCACATCGAGATGACAGTGCAGACCCTGCGCGAGCTCGGCGTCGTCATCACCCGCCCCACCGAGCGCAGCTGGAAGATCGAGCCCGGGAAGATCAGCGCCTTCGAGCGCACCATGGAGCCGGATCTTTCCAACGCCGGACCGTTCCTGGCCGCGGCCATGGTCACCGGCGGCACCGTGCGCATTCCGCATTGGCCAAGCACCACCACGCAGGTCGGCGACCAATGGCGCACCATCCTCACCCGCATGGGGGCCCGAATCACGCACCTGGACAACGGCACCCTCGAGCTCACCGGGCCGAAGGAGATCTCCGGCATCGACTACGCCGATGCCTCCGAACTGGCCCCGACGCTCGCGGCGATCTGCGCGCTGGCGACAGGCGAATCCCGGCTGACCGGCATCGCGCACCTGCGCGGGCACGAGACCGACAGGCTCGCCGCGCTCGTCACCGAAATCAACAACCTCGGCGGCAGGGTCACCGAGCTGGAGGACGGGCTGTTGATCGAACCCGCCCCGCTGCACGGCGGAAACTTCGAGACCTATGCCGACCACCGCATGGCCACAGCAGGGGCCATCATCGGCCTGGCAGTGCCCGGGGTGAAGGTCGTGGACATCGCCACCACCGCCAAGACCATGCCGGATTTCCCCACACTATGGACGACGCTGGCCACCAGCGGAAAGGCCACACACTAAGCACATGGCACGCAACACCGAGGACTGGGAAGACTTCACCGTCCGCACCCGCCCCAACAAAAAGGGCACCCGCCCCCGTACCAAGGACCGCCCCGCCTACGAGGATGCCCTCATCGGGCGGATCATCACCGTTGACCGCGGCCGCTACCGCGCCATCCTCGATGAGGACACCAACGATGAGCGGATAGTGATTGCCGCCCGCGCGCGCGAATTGCGCCGCAATCCCGTGGTGCCCGGGGACTTCGTGGCGCTGGTGGGCGACACCTCCGGCGAGCCCGACACCCTGGCGCGGCTGGTGCGCATCGAAGACCGCACCACCCTGCTGCGCCGCAGCGCCGACGACACCGACCCGGTCGAACGCGTCGTGGTGGCCAACGTGGACCAGCTGGTGATCGTGGTGGCAGCCGCCAACCCGGAGCCGCGCACCGGCTTCATCGACCGGGCCATCGTCGCCGCCTTCGACGCGGGCATCAGCCCGCTGCTGTGCATCACCAAGGCCGATGTCCGGGATCCCGAGCCGTTCCTGGAAAACTACCGGCACCTGGATATCGACATCATCGTCTCGCGCACCACCGACGAGTCCGCCACCGGCATCGACGCGCGGTCCGCCGACGGGCTTTCGGCCCGGCTGGCCGGCACCCCCGTGGAGGCCCTGCGCGAGCACCTGGCTTCGAAGGTCTCGGTGGTCATCGGGCACTCAGGCGTGGGCAAGTCCACCCTGGTCAATGCGCTCACCGGCGCCCAGCGGGCCACCGGCAACGTCAACGCCGTCACAGGCCGCGGCCGGCACACCTCATCCTCCGCCCTGGCGCTGCGCATCGACGACGCCCCGGCCGGAAGCTGGATCATCGACACCCCCGGCATCCGCTCCTTCGGGCTCGCCCTGGTGGACCCGGAGAACATCCTCAACGCCTTCGACGACCTGGTCCCGATCGCCAACGCCTGCGCCCGCGGCTGCACCCACAAGGCCACCGAGCCACAGTGCGCGCTCGATGCCTGGGTCGCCGCCGGGGAGGCAGGCCCGGTGGGCATCGCCCGACTCGATTCCTACCGACGGTTGCTGGGACAGGACGAAACCGCCGAGGCCAAGGAACTGGGCACCGCCTAGCAACGACGGCCGGATCGTGGGTCAACTCACACCGCAGGAAAGGTTCGGCACGATTTGGCACCGCCGTCCCGACATCTTGCAGTCCTGCCGCCGCCGCGTGGGATAGGTTTGAGGGTATGAAAACCGATGTCATGACCTACAACGATGACCTGCGCCTGGCCCACGTCATTGCCGACTCGGTCGACGCCCTGACCCTCTCGCGCTTCCACGCCGTGGACCTGGTGGTGGAGACCAAGCCGGATTTGACCCCGGTCTCGGATGCCGACAAGGCGGCCGAGGAAGCCATCCGGTCCCACATCTCCCGGGCACGGCCGCGCGACGCCATCACCGGCGAGGAATTCGGCACCACCGGCAAGTCCACCCGGCACTGGGTCATCGACCCGATCGACGGAACCAAGAACTTCATCCGCGGCGTCCCGGTGTGGGCCACCCTGATCGCCCTGATCGATGACGGGGAACCCGTCGTCGGGCTGGTCTCCGCCCCGGCGCTGAACCGCCGCTGGTGGGCCGCGAAGGACATGGGCGCCTACACCGGCCGCTCCATGGCCAGCGCCCGCAAGCTTCAGGTCTCTTCGGTGGCCAAGCTCGAGGATGCCTCGCTGTCGTACTCCTCGCTTTCGGGCTGGAAGGAACGCGGGCAGCGGGAAAACTTCCTCCAGCTCACCGATTCGCTGTGGCGTACCCGGGCCTACGGGGACTTCTGGTCCTATTGCATGGTGGCCGAGGGCGCCGTCGACCTGGCCTGCGAGCCCGAACTGAACCTCTACGACATGGCGGCCCTGGTGCCGATCGTGCGCGAGGCCGGCGGGCGCTTCACCTCCGTGGAAGGCATAGACGGCTGCAACGGCGGAAACGCCGTGGCCAGCAACGGCCTGGTCCACGACGCCGCACTGGAAATCCTGAACCTGGGCCGCTGATGCTCCGCGCACCGTTGACCTCCAGCGAGGAAAACTACCTCAAGGCGCTGTACGCGCTGACCGAGTGGGAAGACGACCCGGTCACCACCGGCAACATCGCCGCGCAGCTGGGCGTGGCCCCCGCCTCGGCCACCGCCATGGTGTCCAAGCTCGCCGGCAAGGACCTGTTGGTCCACCCGCGCTACGGAGCCATCACATTCACCAAGGCCGGGAGGCTGGCGGCGTTGAATGTGGTGCGCCGCCACCGCCTGATCGAGACCTTCCTGCTCGACGAGCTCGGCTACGGCTGGGACGAGGTCCACGAGGAGGCAGAGCTGCTGGAGCACACCGTTTCGACCCGCTTCATCGAAGCCCTGGCCGCGCGCCTGGGGCACCCGGCGGCGGACCCGCACGGCGACCCGATCCCCGGCCCCGACGGCGCCCTGGCGATGCCCCCGGCAATCAGGCTTGACCGCTTTGCGGCCAACGGCTCCCCCACCCGGGCGATCGTGTCCCGGATCAGCGACGAGGACCCGGTGCTGCTGCGCCTGTGCACGGACCTGGGCATCTCCCCGGGCAGCACCATCACCCTGCCCCACCCGGACCTCAGCACCATCGACTCGACTATGCTCTGGGTGCTTCCCGTGCCCAGGGGCGTATAGCCACCGAAGACACGGCACCTGACTTGGGCGCACCGAACAATCCTGCGGGCAGCGGCATCCCGGCATCTCCCAAGGCACCGCCACGTGTCACAGGCCGGACCCTGGCGGCGGTGGCCGCGGGCGGTTTCTGCGGTGCCGCGCTGCGCGTGGGACTCGGTCTCTGGTTCCCTGACGCTCCCGGATTCCCGGCCACCACCCTGGCCATCAATGTCACCGGCACCGCAGCCTTGGCGGCGTTGACCGGCTACTGGCAGATCACCCACCGTGCCCCAAGCTGGCTGCGCGCGGGAATCGGAACCGGGTTCCTCGGCGCCTTCACCACCTTTTCGGCGCTGATCCTCTTCGCCGTGGGCGCCACCCCGGCCGCGGCCGTGCTGGATCTGGTGCTCTCGGTGCTGCTTTGCGCGGCCGCCGCCTGGGCCTCAATGTCATGGGTTGAGCGCGCCTTGGCAGTCAGCGGAGAATCTGCGCCTTCCGATCGGGAACTCCCCCGTGTCGGGGATCCGGGCGCTGGAGGGAACCCATGAGCCAGCTGGGCCTAGGCGGGTTCCTGGTCATTGCCTTGGCGGGTGCCGTCGGGGCCCTGGGACGCTACCTTCTGGACGTCTACGTCTCGGCCGGCCAACATCGGCGTGCGCAATCGGGCACCCGGGTCTTCCCGCTGGGCATCCTGGCCGCAAACACCGTGGCATGTTTCCTGGTTGGTGCCGCGGCGGCTTGGGCGGGGAACCACGGGATTGGCTGGGCCGCGGGTTCGCTCTCCGGCGTCCCGGGTCTGCTGGTGCTTGCCTTGGTATTGGGCATCGGCGGCGGGTTGAGCACCATGAGCACGTTCGTGGTGGCCGCGGTGTCGTTGTGGCGCTCGGGAGCGCGCGCGATGGCCGCCACCTACCTCGGCCTCACGCTCGGCGCCGGGCTGGCCGCGGGCTTGCTCGGCGGCCTCCTGGCCACGCTGCTGTCGTGAGCATCCCGGCGAACCGCTGCCAGTCACGCCCCGGCATTCCTGCCCGGGCACGCACTTCCTAGCGAGCGGCGCGGCGGCCGGTGGCCGCCTTCCGGCTTTCCACGTGTTGGCCACTGACTGCGACCGTCAGCGCTAGGCTGATTGCCGTCAACACACCCATGCACAAGGCCAGCACCGATTGTCCGGCAATTGCGAGCAATCCGGATCCGGCGGCAAAGAGCAGGTGGGCCACAACCGCGTGGTAGGGCTGTGGCAATCGCAAGTTTGCCTTGGGCGACATGAAAAGGACCCAGAAGACCAATACCGGTAGAACGCCGATGATGACAGCCACGACGGGGCTGAAGGGCAGCATGGTCATGGCCCAAATGCCCAGTGCGCCCAACAAGGCAACTTCAAGGATGAATGAAACGATCATCAGCGCCATGATGGTGCCGCCGGTTGCTCCGGCCCGTTGGTGGACGGAAGCGGCGCCGGGATCCGCCGACATTTCGGCGGGCTCCGATGACGCGACAGGTTCAGCCGGAGTCTCGGCCACGGCCTCAGAATTCGAGCCATCACCCTCGGCGTCCAGCTCGAGCTCGAGCTTCGCATGGTCCCCGGTGTCCGCTGATTCGTTCAGCGCGGCATCGTCGGTGATCGGTTTGGCTGCTTCCGGCCCAGCCGCAGCTGCCGGATTTGCTGGCGTCGAAACCGAGCCGGCTGCCTTGGCGGGCTCCGCTTTGTCTGCCGCTTCCGCGTTCGCATCCCGGG
>NZ_JBKKAP010000073.1:0-13663 GCF_046714615.1 Paeniglutamicibacter sp. | reverse complement strand
CCCCGACCCCCCCCGGGCCCTCGGAGCTCATCACCACCCCCCCCGGGGGGGGGCCCACCCTGGGGGCGGCACGCCCGGCCGGCGGGGACCCCATCGACTACCTGTACTGGCTCACGTCGCTGGCCGGCGGCGGAAACGCCAACGCCGCGGCCGTGGTGCTGACGCTGCTGGCGATGCCGCTGGCCGCCCTGGCCGCCTGGCTGGGGCTGGGCGCCGTCACCCGCTCGCGTGCCGCCCGCATGGTCGGCGCCCTGCTCTGGGGCCTGGCCCCGGCACTGCAGGTTTCCCTGGCCTCCGGCCGGACCGGCAGCGTGCTGGTGCACGTGCTGGCACCGCTCTTCCTGCTGGCCCTGCTGCGCTCGGTTGGCGCCGGGGTCGACTTCCGATCCAGCCGCGGATCCCAAGCGCGCCCCGCCTCGCGCCCCGGCGTCGGAGCGGTTCCCTCCTGGACCGCCACGGCCGCTGCGGCCCTGCTGCTGGTGCCCATCGCCGCCGGTTCCCCTGCCGTGGGACTGGTCCTGGTCGTGCTCATCATCCTCGCGGCCATCATGCTGCGCTCGCGGGCCAAGACCCTGTGGTGGGTTCCGCTGCCGATGCTGGTCTTCCACCTGCCGCTGGTCATTGCCGCCCTGCGCAACCCCCGCGCCCTGCTCACCGATCCGGGACTGGCCCTGCCCTTTGCCCCGGCCCCGTTGTGGGCCCAGGGACTTGGCTTCCCCACCGCCTTCGACCCGCTGGGCACCCCGGCCGGATTCGGATTCCTGCCCACCGGTCCGTGGTCCCTGGTGCTGGTGCTGCTGGTCGGGGTCCCGCTGCTGGCCTTCGCGCTGACCGGCCTCTTTGCCGGAGCCCGGAGCGGCTCGACCCCGCTGGCCCGCACGCTGTGGCTGGGCGGCGTGCTGATGCTCGCCGCCGGGTACGGCGCCTCGCTGGTGCCCTCCGCCGTGGCCGGGGACACCTTCGTCACCGCGTTCAACGGCCCCTTCGTCTCCTTCTTCGTCCTGGCCCTGCTCTTCGCCGCGGGCCTGGGGATCTCCGTGTTCCGGGGCGAGCGGGAGCCGCTGGCCCCGCCCACGTCGGGTGCGCGCCGCGTTGCCACCGGCACGCTGGCCTGGGCCTCGGTACTGCTGGGCGTTTCCGTCCTGGTGGCGGGAGGCAACTGGATCATGGCGCAGAACCCCGCACCCGCCGAGGCCGCCGCGGGAACCGACCTGGGCACCACCAGCTCCCTTCAGGCAGTTGGTGCCCGGACCCTTCCTGCCACCGCGGCGGACCGCGGGCTGGGGGACTACGAGGACCGCACGCTGGTGCTGGCCCAGAACGGCGACGGGGCGGTGAGCGCAGCCCTGATGAACGGGGCCGGCACAACCGCCGACGCCCTGTCCCAGACCGCCTCCGCAAACCGCCTCATCGGCAACCTGCTGGCCCCGGCCATGCGGGAATCCGACGATGCCGAGCGGCTCATCGAACAATCCGTGGCGACCCTGGTCTCCGACTCTGCCCTGGACCCGCGCGAGGAACTTGCCGCCTTGGGCACAGGGTTCGTGGTGCTGCAGGATTCCCGGGCGACGGCGTCGGCACTGGTCGCGCGCCTCGACGCGGTACCGGGCCTGATCCCCGTGGGACAGACCGAGTCCGGATGGCTGTGGCGCGTGGAACCGCTGGCCAAGATCCCGGGCGTGGACAACACCACCGACTCCACCTCCCGCGTGCGGATCGTGGCGGGGGAGAAGACTGTGGCGTTGCTGCCCTCGCACCGCGGGGAAGTCTCCGGCGCCGCCATCGAACCCGGCGATCCCGGCCGGGTGCTGGCCATGGCCGAACGCGCCGATGCGGGCTGGAGCGCAACCCTTGACGGGGTGCCGCTGAAACGCCTCGCCGTGGGCGCCGACGCCGGAACGGTCGCCGACGCCACCGGGACCGGTGTCGAGACCGCGCAATGGGCCCAAGGCTTTGAACTGGGTGCCGCCGGCGGCACCCTGGAACTGCACTACCAAAGCCCCTACAAGGTGCCCGTGGCCATCGCCCAGCTCGTGGTGCTGCTGCTGGCCCTGCTGCTGGTCATTCCCATCCCGCGCAGCCGCCGCTTTGCCGCGCGCCGCCTGGATGAATACCGCACCCGCGGCAACGCGGAAAGCATCGACGAGCTCGACCGCGGACACGTTGCCGCCCACGCCAAGGAGAAGAAGTGAAAAACGATTCCCGCAAGGCTCGCCGAGAGGCCGAACGCGTAGCCCAGGCCGCCCGCGAGGCCGCGGGACTGGCGCCGGGGGCGGCACTGCCCAAGGATCAGGACCAGGTCCCGGGTCCCGTCGCCGCCGCGCCGCGGGCCCCGGAACCCGGCGAAAAGGACACCGCGGCCGCGGCCGTTGAGCCTTCCGCGCCCGCTGCCTCCGCGGAGCCGGCCAAGGCCGATGACAAAGACGACAAAACCGTCGGACCGGGGAAAAGCCCGAAGGCCGAGGCGGCTGCCCCGGTCCGCGGCCAACGCACCAAGACCCGCGGCAGGACGCTGGGGCTGCTGGGCTCGGTCGGGGTGTTGTGCCTGGGCGCCGCGGCCATCGCCGCCGGTTCGGTGTTCCCGCCGGCCACCGCCGCCACCGGCACCGATGTCGCCGTCACCTCGCTGCCCGCAGGCGACGCGCTGGCCAGCTGCCCCTCGACGATGAAGCTGTTCACCGGCGCAGGATCCGGGGTCGACCCGGAATTCGCCCCTGCCTCCAAGAATGCCAAGACGGGCGTGCGCGCCGCGGTGCTTTCCGATTCCGCGGGCCGCATCCCGGGCACCGAAATGCTCAGGAACGATGCGGGCGTCGAAAAAACCATCGCCCCGCGCCTTCCCGCCGCCGAGGCCGAACGGGCCACCGGCGCCGGTGCCGACGGCACCTCCGAGCGCAAGGGGTCACCGAGCCCGGTGACCAACTACGCCGAGTCGCTCACGGTGCACGCCCAGCCGTTGGGCGGGGTCCAGTCCCTGGTTTCCGCCGTGCGTTCCTACTCCGCCGCGGACGGGGACCTGGCCGGACTAGCCGCAGCGGGCTGCGCCGCACCCTCATCCGAATCCTGGCTCACCGGGGCCGTGACCACGCCCGGCTCGACAGCGGTGCTGAACCTCGTGAACCCCTCGGCCTCAGTCGCCCAGGTCCGCGTGGACCTGCGCGGCGCCGACGGCATGATCTCCGCTCCCAGCCTCTCCGCGCTGGCAGTGGCCCCGGGGGAGTCCAAGTCGGTCATCCTGGCCGGGTACGCACCGAACGAAAAGGCCCTCTCGGCCAAGGTCACCTCCGCCGGCGGCCGCATCAACGCCACCATCCAGCAAAGCACGCTGCGCGGGCTGGTCCCGGGCGGCCTGGACTACCTGGGCGCCGCGGCAACCGCCAACAACACCCAGGTCATCCCCGGGGTCGCGATCCTGAGCCCCAAGCTTGCCGGAGAGCTGAGCAAGCCCGCCGCAAACGCCGATGCCACCGCCGAAGTGGTGCTGGCAGCCACCTCCGCCGAGGGCGCCACCGTCAAGGTGCGGGCACTGGGCCCGGCCGGCGAGGTCGCCATCCCCGGCGGCGGGGAAGTGGTGGTGGCCTCCAATGCCACCGCGCGCATGCCCCTGGGCGGGCTTCCGGCCGGGAACTACACGATCGTGATCGAGGGCGACTCGGCGGTGAGCGCGAGCGTGAAAATGGTGCGCGGCACCAAGGCCAACGAACCCATCGACCTGGCCTGGGCGCCGGCCGCCAACCGGCTGGGCAGCGAACACCTGCTGGTGCTCCCGCCCCTGGGCAGGGCCACGGTGGTGCTCAATGCGCCCGAGGACACCGCCACGGTCTCCGTGCGCTCGCTGGGCGCCGACGGCAAGCTCTCGGCAACGCGCAAGATCGAACTGGCGGGCGGCAAGTCCGTCGCCCTGACGGCATCCGACTTCGGCGCAGGCGCCACTGCCCTGGTACTGTCGGCCACCGGCGCCCCCAGCTACGCTGCCGCGGTCCTCCATGACGGCGCCTTCGGCATCGCCGCGGTGCCGGTCAGCGATGCGGCCCTGGGACGCGAGGGCGTCCAGGTCGTGCTGCGCGACTGAGCGTGAGGCGTCCAGGCGACCCAGTCGTCATCTAGTCGTTCGGGCCGGTGCCCCAGACCCCGTATTCGGGGTCGATGGCCTGCGGGTCCATGGCCCACAAATCGGCCAGCTGTTCCACGATCGACATGTGCACCATTTCCGGCAGCAGCTCGGGACCGTGGATGCACGCCTCCTCGATGGGGCGGCGGTAGAGCGTGATGCGTTCGGGGTGGCCCGGCCGCGCCGAGCGGTTGGTCGCCCACGGCACCCGGGTCCCTGCGGCCTGCGCACGGGCCAGCACCTTGGCAGCGGGGACCAGCATGATGCGGAAGTCGATGGACGTCACCCGGTCGCCCCAGCGGTCGGCGAGGCGCTCGGCCGATTCAACGAGCAGGTCCTCGAAACGCTCGGAACGGGTTCGCGCCCCGGGCAGCGGCGCCAGGATCATGGGCCCGCGCCGGCCGCGTCCATGCCGGTTGCGCTTGCGGGCGGCGAAGCCCCGGTTCTCCCCGCTGTGCAGCGAGGCCGGATCGCGCCCGTCCAAATCGATCGACAGTTTTCCGGACATGACACCAAGCCTATGCCACGAGGGCCCACAGGGATCCGCCTGCCCCACGGCGGTGCGCCGCCGAAGCGCCGCTGTGCTGCGGTAGTCTGTGTAACCGTGGGATCATCCAGACTTTGTTCACGTTCGGCGTGCCGCCAGCCGGCCATCGCCACCCTGACGTATGTGTACGCCGACTCGACGGCGGTGCTCGGTCCCTTGGCGACCTTCGCGGAACCGCATTGCTACGACTTGTGTGAGCTCCATGCGCAGCGACTGACCGTCCCGTTGGGGTGGGAAGTCTTGCGCCTGGCACTGCCCGAGCAGGGGCGGTTGCGCAACGACGACCTCTACGCCTTGGCCAACGCGGTGCGGGAAAACGACGTCCAGGCCTCACCGGCCCCCGCCGCCGAGGTCCCGGCGCCACGCACCTCCCCGCCGGCCATCGAGCCGGGCAACGGGCAGGGCATGACGCGGCGGCACCTGCGCGTGCTGCGCGAAGGGAACATGGAGCCCTAAACTGGGTTCCATGTCGAATCTCTCAGCCCAACTCACTGCCCAACTCCGCTGCCCGGTCACCGGCTCCACCCTCGTCCAGCACGGGGACACGCTGGTGTCCACCGGAACCGGGGCCAACGGCGAAACCTACAGTTACGACATCGTCGAGGGGATCCCGCTCATGTTGGCCCCCGAGGCCACCATCATCCCCGCGAAGATCTAGGGCCAGGGGGTGGGTGAGATGGGCATCGATTTCAGGGTCGCCGACCTGTCCCTCCACGAGGCAGGACGCCACCAGATCCGCCTGGCCGAGCACGAAATGCCGGGCCTGATGTCGCTGCGTGAGGAGTACTCCGCAGCGCAGCCGCTGGCGGGCGCGCGCATTGCGGGTTCCCTGCACATGACGGTGCAGACAGCGGTGCTCATCGAGACACTGGTCGCCCTCGGCGCGCAGGTCCGCTGGGCCTCCTGCAACATCTTCTCCACCCAGGACGAGGCCGCCGCCGCCGTGGTCGTGGGCACCGGCACCCCCGGGAACCCCGCGGGTGTCCCGGTCTTCGCGTGGAAGAACGAATCGCTCGAGGACTACTGGTGGACCGCCGAGCAGATCCTCTCCTGGCCGGGAGCCGAGCAGGACCCTGAGCTCGGCCCCAACATGATCCTGGATGACGGCGGGGACGCCACCATGCTGGTGCACCTGGGCATGCAGTACGAGGCCGCCGGCGCCGTGCCCGGCCCGGAGTCCGCCGAAAGCCACGAGCACGCGATCGTGCTTGACACCCTGCGCGCCTCCCTGGCCCGCGACACCGGAAAGTTCACCCGCATCGCCTCGCGAATCCTGGGTGTCAGCGAGGAGACCACCACCGGGGTGATGCGCCTGAACCAGATGGCCGCCGCCGGCACGCTGCTCTTCCCGGCGATCAATGTCAACGACTCGGTCACCAAGTCCAAGTTCGACAACAAGTACGGCATCCGCCACTCGCTGCCGGATGGCATCATGCGTGCCACCGACGTGCTGATCGGCGGCAAGGTCGTGGTCATCTGCGGCTACGGAGATGTTGGCAAGGGCGCGGCGGAGGCCATGCGCGGCCAGGGCGCCCGCGTCATCGTCACCGAGATCGACCCGATCTGCGCACTTCAGGCGGCCATGGACGGCTTCCAGGTCGCCCGCCTGGAAACCGTGCTGGCCCAGGGCGACATCTTCGTCACCACCACCGGCGGCAAGGACATCATCACCGTCGCACACATGCAGGGCATGAAGAACAAGGCCATCGTCGGCAACGTCGGGCACTTCGACAACGAAATCGACATGGCGGGGCTCGCCGAGCTCCCGGGTGTTGTCAAGGTCGAGATCAAGGGGCAGGTGCACGAGTGGATCTTCGGCGCCGGGACCGCCACGGAGCGCTCCATCATCGTGCTTTCCGAGGGCCGCCTGCTGAACCTGGGCAACGCCACCGGGCACCCGTCTTTCGTGATGTCCAACTCCTTCGCCAACCAGGTGATCGCGCAGATCGAGCTGTACACCAAGGCTGGCAACGGGGAGTATCTGAACGCCGTCTACGTTCTGCCCATGATCCTGGACGAGAAGGTAGCCCGCCTGCACCTCGCTGCCCTGGGCGTCGAGCTGACCGAGCTAACGGACGTTCAGGCGCAGTACCTGGGCCTGAACGTCGCCGGTCCGTACAAGCCGGAGCCGTACCGCTACTAGCACCCTGGGATGCAGCCGCCGAAGCAACGCCCTTCGCCGCAATCGACTCCCGCCGGCCGCCGCGCCAGGTGGTTGCCGGCGGGAGTCGGTGAGTCACGGGACCGACACGCGGACCCGAAACGCGCTGGTGGGCCATGGGTGAACCCTTGGCTCGATAGTCTTAGGACTGTGCTTGGCAGTGGGTGTTGGTGGCCCGTTGTGCCCCGCACCGCAAGCGCACCGCATGTCAGAGTTTTGAGGGAGAAGCATGGCTGAGCAGGACGAACCGCAGACCGGCAAGCCGGGAACGTCGGCGACCGCACCGGCTGTACCCGGTGTCGAGGTCACGACGGAAGCCCGCTCCGGCTCACTGAGCGCTGCCGCCGCGTCCGCTGCCGCCAAGATCGAGGCCTCGCTGGTCGCCTCGCGGGCGGCCGCCACGCAGAGGGCCGCCGAGGCCAAGGCCCCTGTGGCGCCGGCCGTGAAGCTTGGCGCAACGACCGAGGCTGCACCCGTGGGCGCACCGGCCAAGCCGGCACGGGCCCCGGCCGCAACAACGCCGGCCCCGGCCAAGACCGCCGCTGCGCCCCTGAAGCCCGCCGACCCGGCGAAGGCAACCTCCGCGCAGGCAACTCCCTCCAAGGCAGTCCCGGCCAAGCCGGCGGCACAGTCGAAGGCGGAAGAGCCCGAGGAGATCGAGGACATCATCGCCAAGATCCCGGTGGAACCACATACCGAAACCACCAAGGTTGACATGTCGCCAGCCCCGGCAGGGGCCGAATCCGCCGCCGCGCCGACCGACGACAAGACCCGCGCCATGCTGCGCCCCGTGGCCCCGGCAACACCGCAAACCGCCTCCGCGATTGCCGAGGCACGAAGCCGCGTCTTCGGCGCCTACACCCCGGTACCCGAGCCGACCCCCGCAGCCCGCGAACGCCGGGCCGCCCGAGAGGCCGCCTTGGAAGCCAAGCCGCCGCTGGCCCGCACCCTGCAGGTGCTGCTGGCCATCGCCTACCCATTCGTGCTGCTGATCCTCGCCATCCGACTGGTCGCCAGCCCCGTCTTCCTCTGGATCGCCTACCAGCGCCCCGGCTTCCCTGCCGACGGCTTCGGGTTCACCACCGCCGACAGGTTGACCTACGGGTCCTTTGGCGTGGACTTCCTGAACAACGTCGCCGACAACCGGTACCTGGGCGAATTGAGGGACCCCAACGGCAACCCGCTCTTCCTGGGCACCGAGGTCCAGCACATGGCCGACGTCAAGAACGTCATGTCCTTCACCTACCTGGGCGGGGCCATCCTGGGCGTCATCGCACTCATTGCGCTGGTTTACCTGGGCAAGCGCTATGCCGGCGGCATCCGCCGCGGGCTCTTTGTAGGATCCGTCGCCACCCTGGTGCTGCTGGCCGGGCTCACCACCCTGGCCATCCTGGGCTGGGACAGTTTCTTCGCCACGTTCCACCAGATCTTCTTCGCCAGCGGCACCTGGACGTTCAACTACTCCGACACGCTGATCCGGCTCTACCCGCCGCAATTCTGGATCGACGCTGCCATCGGCATCGCCGGCCTCGTGGTCATCACCGCGCTGGTGACCCTGTTCGCCACCTGGCCCACGGCCAAGCGCCGCGAGGGCTCGCGCCTGCGCCAGGAAAAGCGGGTCTTCGGGCTGTAGCACTCCCGGCCGAGCGGCCAACCACACATGATTCCCGGGTGTTTCCCGGCCTCGGAACCGAGGCCGGGAAACACCCGGGAATCGCTGTTTGTGCAGCCCTGCTCAGCGCCGGTACAGCTGCTCGATCAGGGCGCCGAAGTCGTGGATGACACTGGCCCGCTTCACCTGCAGGGTGGGGGTCAGGTGTCCCGACTCCTCGGTGAACTCACGGTCCAGGACCACGAACTTCTCGATGCCCTCGGCCTGGGACACCGTGGCGTTTGCAGCATCCACCGCCAGCTGGATCTCGGCGAGCACCCGAGGGTGCGCCGCGGCCGCGGCACCCGAGAGCACCGGCAGCGAGTTGGCCCGGCACCACGGGGCAAGCCCGTCGGGATCCAGGGTCAGCAGCGCGGCGACGAACGGGCGGTTCTCGCCCACCACGACCACCTGGGACACCAGGGGAGAGGCACGGATGATTTCCTCCAGCGGCCCGGGTGCCACGTTCTTGCCGCCGGCGGTCAGCAGGATGTCTTGCTTGCGGCCCGTGATGCTCAGGAACCCCGCCTCGTCCAGCGTCCCGGTGTCGCCGGTCCTGAAGAATCCCTCGTCGTCAAAGGCCTCCGCCGTGGCCTGTGCGTTGTGCCGGTACCCGGCAAACACCCCGATGCCCTTGACCAGGACCTCGCCGTCCGGCGCGATGCGGATGGTGGTTCCCGGGATGGGGATGCCCGCGGAACCCACGCGCAGGTGCCCTGCAATGTTCACGGTTGCAGGGGCGGTGGTCTCGGTGAGTCCGTAGCCCTCCAGCAGGCCCACGCCGGCGCCGCGGAAGAAGTGGGCCAGATCGGTGTTCAACGCGCTGGCGCCGCACATCGCATAGCGCACCCGGCCACCCAGCGCGGCCCGCAGCCTGGGGTACAGCGCCTTGTTGAACAGGGAGTGCCTGGCCAGCTGAACCGGGGAGCGGCGCGAGGTGAGGCCGCGGGCGCGGGCATCGGCGCTCCGGGAATATTCGATGGCCGCGGACTCCGCCTGGGCGAAGAGGCGTCGCTTGCCGGCCGCCTGGGCCGTGGCTGCCTCGGTGGCGCGGATCTTTTCGATGATCCTGGGCGCCGCCAGCAGGAAGCCGGGCCGCACCGCGGCCAGGTCCTGCACGAGGGTGGAGGCCGAGGGTGCGTGGGCAACGGTTGATCCGGCGTGCACGCAGACCTGCTGGATGGCACGGGCCAGGACGTGTGCCAGCGGCAGGGACATCAGGGTCCGCCCACGGGAGCCCAGCACCGGGGCAAGGTGGGGGGCGAGGTTCACTGCAACGAGGGAGAGGTTCGCATGGGTCAACATGCAGCCCTTGGGTCTTCCGGTGGTGCCGGAGGTGTAGGCCAGGGTGGCGATGTCCCGCAGGCCGGCGGAAGTCCTTGCGGTTTCGACCTGTTCGTCGGCGACGCCGCTGCCGGCACCCGCCGCCACCAGCTTCCGGAGCCCGGTTGAAGGGATGCCGGCCGGCGCGGGGGAGTCTTCCTGCTCGAAGCTCCACACGGTGACTTCCTCGCCCAGGGAGCCGGCGGCTTGGCCGATGACCCGTGCACACGCCGGATCCTCGGCGAAGACGTGGCGTGCCCCGGAGTCTTCAAGGATCCATGCCACCTGGTGCGGGGAACTGGTTTCGTAGATGGGAACCGACACCGCGCCGGCAAACCAGATCGCCTGCTCGGCCAGCGCCCATTCGTAGCGCGTGCGGGACATGATCCCGATGCCCTGCCCCGGGGTGATCCCGGCGGAGAGCAACATCTTGGCCAGCGATCGGACGTCGGACACGAAGTCTGCGGTGGCCACGTCGATCCACGACTCACCGCGCTTGACGCTGAAAAGCGGTGCGTCGTTTCCTCGCTTCAGGCGGTCCACCAGCAAGTCGGTGGTGTTGAAGTCCTTCGGCAGGTCCTTGATGAGTTGGGTGCTGGCTTCGCGCATGGTGTGGGGGTTCCCGTGGGTGCTCGGCATGTTCTCTGGGCCATAGCTTATGTTGCGCGCCAGCAATCCGGGCCCTATCCCCAGCTGGGCATCCAAATGTGGTTGCGCCAATTGTCATAGGTGACCATGTCCCCGGTCCACACCGGCAGGAAGAATGCGGAGACGGCAACGACCAACGCCAGGAAGGCCCCCACGCCCCACAGCAGCCTGCGCCGGTGCCACGGCACCAGACGGTCCGAGGGCAGGAACCTGCCCAGCACGTAGCTCAGCGCCAGGACCATGAACGGGGCGAAGGGCAGGGTGTAGAAGAAGAACATGGTGCGGTCCGGGTAGGCGAACCACGGCAGGAACCCCGCGGCCAGCGCCGAGAGGATCGCGCCGGCCCGCCAGTCGCGGGCGCCGATCCAGTAGAAGAGAACCAGCAGCAGGCTCAGCGTCGCGGCCCACCACAAGACCGGGTTGGGCAGGTCGGTGATCGCCTGCACGCAATCTGCCGAGGTGCACCCAAATTCGCCATTGGTGCGCGACTCGTAGAAGAAGAGCACGGGGCGCCCGGCAAAGAGCCAGCTCCACGGGGTTGACTCCCAGCCGTGCGGCGAGCCCAGGCCCTCGTGGAACGCGTAGGCAGCCCGGTGGTATTCACCCAGTGAACGCAAGACCTCCGGGACCCAGCCCCAGGTCTCCGAGGGGTTCTCCGCCGCCCACTGGCGGTAGCGCCCGTCGGACGAGCGCAGCCAGCCGGTCCAGGTGGCCAGGTACACCACGACGGCCGTGGGGATGATGAGCAGGAATGCAGGGATCCCGTCGCGGGTCAGCCCGGCGAGGATCCAGTGGCGGATTCCTGCGCGGCGCCGGGCCGCGAGGTCCCAGAGCACCGTCATCAGCCCGAAGACGGCAATGAAGGACAGCGCTGACCATTTCACCCCGGCCGCGCACCCGAGCATCACCCCGGCAACCAGCCGCCACGGCCGCCACCATAGCCACGGGCCGTAGGCCAGCAGCCTGTCGGCGGGGCGGGCCCCGTCCGCGGTGGACAGGAGCCGGGCCAGTTTCTCGCGCCCGTGGAAGCGGTCAAGGAGCAGGGCGAAGAACCCGGCCAGGATGAAGAACATCAGGAAGATATCCAGCAGCCCGGTGCGGGACATGACCAGCTGGTGCCCGTCGATGGCGGCCAGCAGGCCGGCCACGCCGCCCAGGAGCACCGAGGAGAACAACTTCTGGGCCACCAGCGCGCACAGCAGCACCGCGAGGGTGCCAAAGAGTGCGGCGGAAAAGCGCCAGCCCAGCCCGTTGTCGCTGCCGAACAGCCACATCCCACCGGCGATCAACCACTTGCCCAGCGGGGGATGGACCACGAAGGAGGCACTGTCCTTGGGTTCCGGGTTCCCGGCGATGAAGGCCTCGTTGGGCTCATCGCCCCACTCCAGCTCATGGCCCGCCTGCATCATGGTGTAGGCGTCCTTGACGTAGTAGGTCTCGTCGAAGATCAGCAGGTGCGGGTGCGCAAGGTTGGTGAATCGCAGCACCGCCGCGAGCACGGTGACTGCAAGCGGGACGATCCATCCCCAGATCCCGGCCCGGTGCAACGGGCCCACCAAACGGTCCCTCAGGGCCTCGAACCCGAAGGCGCCGGCCGGCGGGACAACCCAGCGCCGAAGTCTCTGCGTGGAAGCGGTAGTCACCGTCAACACTCTACCGGCGGCCGCCGCCGGGATCCGGCGGCGCGCGCGGGCAGTAGGCTTGGTGCGTGGAAACTCAACAAACCCCGGGCCAGATCGTGTTGGCGGCAACCCCCATTGGCAACCTTTCCGACGCGTCCCCACGCCTGATCGAGCTGATGAAGAGCGCTGACATCGTGGCGGCGGAGGACACCCGCAGGTTCCTGCACCTTGCCACGGGCCTCGGCGTCCGCGTGCCCGGGCGCTTGATCAGCTACCACGAACACAACGAAACCCACCGGCTCACCGAGCTGCTGGAACTGGTTGCAGGCGGGGCCACGATCCTCGTGGTCTCGGACGCCGGCATGCCCGCGGTCTCCGACCCCGGATTCAAGCTGGTCGAGGCCGCCGTTGCCGCGGGCGTGACCGTGACCGCCGTGCCCGGCCCCTCGGCGGTGCTCACCGCACTGGCACTCTCCGGGCTGCCCACCGACAGGTTCACCTTCGAGGGCTTCCTGCCGCGCAAGGCGGGGGAGCGGACCAAGCGCCTGCAGGACCTGGCCACCGAGCAACGCACCATGGTCTTCTTCGAGGCCCCGCACCGTCTTGACGCGATGATCCGCGCGCTGCGCGATGCCTTCGGGTCCGAACGCAAGGGCGCCATCGCCCGCGAACTGACCAAGATGTACGAGGAAGTGATCCGCGGGAGCCTCGACGAGCTGCTGGTGTGGGCCGAGGGCGAGGTCCGCGGCGAGATCGCCGTGGTCATCGCCGGTGCGCCCGCCGGGGAACCTGCCCGCGCGGTGGACCACGTGGCCCAGGTGCAGCAGCTGGTCTCCGAGGGCCTGCGGCTCAAGGAAGCGGTGGCTGCGGTGGCCGAGACCGAGCGCGTGTCCAAGCGCGAGCTCTACGCCGCGGTGCTCGAGGCCCGCGCCTAACACCGGCGCGCATGGGGTACCTGCACAAAACGGGGGCTGCGTCATAGTGCAGATAGAAATTTACAGTGACTTGCCGCGGCACTAGCGTGGAGACCAACAAGAACCCGCAATTTTCGCAACACCCCACTGTTCAAGGGAGAACGCCCCAATGACCATTACCCCCGAGCGCGAAGCCGAGCTACTGGCCTCCGTCCCGACCGGACTGCTGATCAATGGCGAATGGCGTGAAGCCTCCGACGGCGGAACCTTCGACGTCCTGGATCCGGCCACCGGGCTGAAGTTGGCCACCCTGGCCTCCGCCACCTCCGAGGACGCCATGGCAGCCCTGGACGCGGCGGATGCCGTGCAGTCCACGTGGGCGCTCACCGCACCGCGTGAGCGCGCCGAGATCCTGCGCCGCGCCTTCGACCTGGTCACCGCTCGTGCCGAGGACTTCGCGCTGCTGATGAGCCTGGAAATGGGCAAGCCGCTGGCCGAGGCCCGTGGCGAGGTCACCTACGGTGCCGAGTTCCTGCGCTGGTTCTCCGAGGAGACCGTCCGCGACTACGGCCGCTACCTCACCACCCCCGAGGGCAAGAACAAGATCCTGGTCCAGAAAAAACCCGTGGGGCCCTGCCTGCTGATCACGCCCTGGAACTTCCCGCTCGCCATGGCCACACGCAAGG
>NZ_JBKKAP010000072.1:0-32771 GCF_046714615.1 Paeniglutamicibacter sp. | reverse complement strand
CCATCCACCGCTTCCCGATGGTACAGTCCAGGTTCGTTCAAGTTCATGATGTGCCCATATAGATGCACTATATGTAATGCCGTGGGCCGGTGCGGCCAAGACCGCGCCAGCCCACGGCATTACGCTTTCTGATCCCAGGCCTTGGCGTTGGATCGGAAAGTCTTTAGGCGTAGAAGCGGTAGATGCCGCGCGAGACGACCGCGGGCTTCGGGGCGCCCTCGACCTCGACGACCTGGTCAACGGCGATCTGGTAGCCGCCCTTGACCTCTTCAACCTCGGCGATCTGCGCCTTCATGCGAATCTGTGCACCCACCGGCACCGGCGAGGGGAAACGGACCTTGTCCAGTCCGTAGTTGACGCGGGTACCGACACCGGTGACGTCGAAGAGCTCGGACCAGAAGGCAATCTGCAGGCTAAGCGAAAGGTAGCCGTGGGCAATCGGGCCGCCGAATGGCCCGTCCTTGGCCTTTTGCGGATCGGTGTGGATCCACTGGTGGTCATCGGTCGCGTCGGCGAACGTGTTGACCTGGTCCTGGGTGACGGTGCGGAATTCGCTGTACCCGAGGTCGGTGCCGGCGGCGGTTGCAAGCTGCTCGTAGGAAAGAACTGTTTGGCCCATGATGGGTACTCCTTATGAGGTGGTTGGTCTTGAGATGTTTGAAAACTGACAGGTGGTGCCCGGGGCTTCTAGCGGAAGGCCCCGATGCCGGTGATGGCCCGGCCGAGGATCAACGCATTGATCTCGTCGGTGCCCTCGTATGAATAGATGGCTTCGGCGTCGGCGTGGAAGCGGGCAACGTCGTAATCAAGCACGATGCCGTTGCCTCCGCAGATCTCGCGGGCGAGCGCTGCGGTTTCGCGCAGCATGCGCGCGGTGAACATCTTCGCCATGGCCGAGTTCTCATCTTTGTAGATTCCCTCGTCCTGTGCCTGGGTCAGGCAGACCACCATGGACAGTGAAGCGGTCACGTTGGTGAGCATCGTCGCCAGTTTTGCTTGGATCAGCTGGAACGAGGCCAGCGGCTTGCCGAACTGGTGGCGCTCGGACACATACTTCAGTGCCGCCTCGTAGGCACCGGCCGCCGCACCGGCGGCTATCCAGGCGACGTCCGAGCGCATGTTGCGCAGGCAGGCGGCGACGTCGGCAAACGAGTTGATGTTCGCCAGCCGTGCCGAGGCAGGGACCTTGACGTCGATCAGTTCGATGTCGGCATTCTGCATGATCCGCAAGGACGTCTTGCGCTCGATCTTGCTCAGCGTCACGCCCGGCGCGTTCGTGGGCACCAGGAAACACTTGACCTTGGAATCGGCGGCGTCGCGGGCGAAGACCGCCAGCACATCGGCCTGGGCCGCACCGCCGATCCAGCGCTTGGCGCCGTTGATGACCCAATGCCCTCCGTCGTCGCCCGCCTCGAACCGCGCTTCGGTTTCCAGTCCCCCGGCGATATCCGATCCGTGCTCCGGCTCGGTGAGCGCAAAGACACCCTTGTACTCATAGGAGGCGATGAGCGGATCCAGCTCGGCGACCTGTTCGGCACTGCCACCCAGATTCACCGTGGTCCTAAACAGCCCGGATTGGGCGTTGTAGAAGGTGACCACCGAGGCATCCACGCGGGCCAGTTCGAAGTTCCGGAAACCGCCGAAGAGGCCGCGGACCTTTTCGCCGGCGGCCAGCACCTCGGCCGGGCGCATCATGTCCAGGCGCACCAGCGGATCGATGATCGATTCCGGGAATTCCCCGCGGTCCCAGTGGTCGGTGAGAACCGGGCGCACGTGTTCGTCCAGCACGGCGCGCAGGCGCAGCAGGGCCGTACGTTCGGCGTCGGTGAGCAGCCGGGCAAAGCCGTACTGGTCGCTGGGGTAGAAATCGGTCACTGCTTTCCCAAACCCAGGACCCGCACGGCGTTGTCCTTGAGGATCAGCGGGCGCACCTCGTCCTTGAGCGGCAGCTCGGCAAAGGCGCCGAGCCACTTTGCCGGGGTGATCAGCGGGTAGTCGGTCCCGAAGAGCAGCTTTTTCGAGAGCACGTTATTGCCCATCTTCACCAATGACACCGGGAAATACTTCGGGCTCCAGCCCGAGAGGTCGATGAAGACGTTGGCCTTGTGCGTGGCGATCGAATTGGCCTCATCCTGCCACGGCACCGAGGGGTGGGCCATGATGATGGTCAGCCCCGGGAAGTCCGCTGCCACGTCGTCGAGCAGCAACGGGTTGGAGTAGCGCAGCTTGATCCCGCGCCCGCCGGGGAGCCCGGCACCCATCCCGTTCTGGCCCGTGTGGAAAATGCACGGCAGGCCGATCTCCTCCAGCGCCGACCAGAGCGGGTAGAACTCTTCGCTGGAAGGATCAAAGCCCTGCAGCGACGGGTGGAACTTGAAGCCACGGACCCCAAGAGCCTCGGCCTGGCGGCGCGCCTCGATGATCGCCGCCGGACCCGTGCGCGGATCGACCGAACCGAACGGGATCAGCACGTCGTTGTTGCGCGCAGCCCCTGCCACCAGGTCATCGATGGAGTTCGGCTCGTGGCCCAGTGCCGTGCGCGCATCGACGGTGAACAGCACCGCCGCCATCTTCGCCTCGCGGTAGACCTCCGCAATGCGGTCCACCGAGGGCGTGCGCTCCTCGGACTTGAAGTACGCGGCCGAGGCCTCGAAAAGGTCCTCGGGCATGGCCTTGTGCCCGCACTCGTCGACCTCGAGGTGCACGTGCATGTCGATCGCGGTGATTGCGTCAAGATCGATGTTGGATTCGTAGCGAACGCTCATTTTTGACCCGGCGTCCCTTGCTACTTGGCTGCCGGTTCGGGCTGCAGTTCGGCGGGCAGCTCCGGGAACTTCTCGCCCACCGACTGCTGCCTTGCGGCAAACGGGAAGCGTTCCTGCAACGTTGCGTAATCCCATCCGCCGTCGTTGAACTCCGAGGCGATGGCTTCGGGGTGGCTCCACAGCTGGAGGCGGTCCCCGCCGGCGCCGATGGCCTGGCCCGAAATCTTGCCGGCTTCTTCGGAGGCGAGGAAGGCGATGAGTCCGGCGACGTCGCCGGCGGTGCCGAAGCCCAGTTCCTTGCGGAAGAAGTCGGGCATGGCCTCGCCGCGCTCGTCGGCCTCGACGGCCTTGGCGAAGAAGGGGACGGTCTTGGTCATGGCGGTGGCGGCCACCGGGATCACGGCATTGACGGTGACCCCCGCGCGCTTCATTTCCAGGGCCCAGGTGCGCACCATGCCCACGATGCCGGCCTTGGCCGCGGCGTAGTTGGTCTGGCCGAAATTGCCGCGCTGGCCAGTGGGGGAACCGATGGTGATGATGCGACCGGCGATGTTGTTTTCCTTGAAGTAGCCGTACGCTTCGCGGACGCAGGTGAAGGTGCCACGCAGGTGCACGTTGATGACCGTATCAAAGTCCTCATCGGTCATCTTCAGGATCGACTTGTCGCGCAGCACCCCGGCGTTGGTGACCAGGATGTCCAAGCGGCCAAAGTTCTCCACGGCCGAGGCAACCAGTGCCTTGGCGGTTTCGGTGGAACCAACCGGTGCCACCACTGACACGGCCTTGCCGCCGGCCGCGGTGATCGAGGCGACGGCCTCGGTGGCCACGTCGGCATCGACGTCGTTGATGACGACGGCGGCACCCTGGCGGGCCAATTCCTGTGCGTAGCTCAGTCCGAGGCCGCGTCCGCTCCCGGTGACGATCGCTACTTTTCCAGCCAGTGACATGCTTACTCCTTCAGAGTGAATATTGCCCCGCCGTACGAGTCGTGGGAACCTTGTTATATACATGACAACTTAAACTCTTGAAAAAGTCAACGATTAAGTTGTTTATCGATCTAGAGAGGCGGCCCCATGGCGCCCAAGACGGGAAGCACCATGAACACCATCGAACGGTTCCTGGACAGTGAACTAGCGGGGGAAATCGAGTTCCTCGCGGCACGAACCCGTTCACTCGGCTCGGCGCGAGCCAACAAACTTCTGGAGCCGCTGGAGCTCAAGGTCCGCTCCTACTCCGTCCTGTCCCTGGCCTGCAGCGGCCTGGCACCCACCCAGCGAGAGCTGGCCGAGTTCCTCTCCTTGGACCCGAGCCAGATCGTGCCCCTGGTCGACCAGCTGGAGAACCGCGGGCTGGTCGAGCGCAGGGCAGATCCCCAGGACCGCCGCTCAAAGGTCATTGCCGGCACCAAGACAGGACTGCAGCTCTACAAGAAGGCACGCCTTGCCACCGCCGAGGGCGAGGCCATGGCCATGGAGCAGCTGAGCAAGGCCGAACAAGAAACACTGCGGGGCCTGTTGTCGCGCATCGCATTCCACGGCTAACCGGGAGCCGGGACTGCCACCTCGGCCACCGGCGCCGGGCCGGATCAGATCAGATCAGATCCTCGAGTCAACACATCACCAACGACAAACTTCCCGATTTGCGACTCTTATCATCCAAATGATCCGCATATGGGGCAGTATGTGACTATGACGAAGATTCGAGTCTCGGAAGCCGCGCGTTTTCTCGGGGTCAGTGACGACACCATCCGGCGCTGGACCGAGAATGGAAACCTCACCCCGCTCAAGGACGGCTCCGGGCGGTTGGCAGTCGATGGCCTGGAGCTGGCCCAGCTCGCTCGCAACCAGGCGCAGCTGCCGGACGACGCTTCCAGGATCGGTTCCTCCGCGCGCAACAGGTTCGTCGGGTTGGTCACCGGCATCACGATGGACACCGTCATGGCGCAGGTCGAACTGCAATGCGGGCCGTTCCGTGTCGTGTCCCTGATGAGCAGCGAGGCCGCCCGGGAGCTGGATCTCAAGCTGGGTTCCATCGCCACGGCAGTGGTCAAGGCAACGACCGTCATCATCGAATCCCCGCAAGGCAAGAGCGCGATATGAGCGTCGTGCACAAGAGCGCCACCTCACTTCTGGCAGCGGCGGCCCTGGTTGCCGCGCTTGTCGGCTGCGCCTCGGACGGGGCCGACAATGCTGGCGCTTCCGACTCATCAGGTGGGCTTTCCGGCGAGATCACCGTTTTTGCCGCGGCCTCGCTGAAGACCACGTTCACGCAGTTGGCCGGCGACTTCGAGGCCCAACACCCGGGCACCACGATCGTCCTGAGCTTCGCCGGATCCTCGGACCTGGGCACCCAAATCACCGCCGGCGCGCCGGCGGACGTGTTCGCCTCGGCCGACGCGAGGAACATGGCCATGCTGTCCAGCGAAGGCCTCGTTGCTGGCACTCCCACCGACTTCGCGACCAACACCCTGGAAATCGTTGTTCCCCCGTCCAACCCCGCATCGATTTCTTCCCTTGCGGACATGGCCAAACCGGGGGTCAAGGTCGTCATCTGCGCCCCGCAGGTGCCGTGCGGCGCGGCGACCAAGACCATCGAGGAATCCGCAAAGACGCCGCTTACGCCCGTCAGCGAGGAATCCTCTGTCACCGATGTGCTGGGCAAGGTGACCAGCGGCGAGGCGGATGCCGGGCTGGTGTACGTCACCGACGTCCTGGCCGCCGGCACCAAGGTCAAGGGCATCCCCTTTCCCGAATCGGGCGCCGCGGTGAACACCTACCCGATCGCAACCATCGGCAACAGCAAGAACAAGGCCTTGGCCAATGCGTTCATCTCCGCCGTCACCGGAAGCGAGGGCAGGAAGATCCTGTCCGATTCCGGCTTCGGAACTCCGTAGGAGCCCGATGTTCAGACGCAGCGGGGCCGGGTACACCGCAGTTCCCCTATGGATCTATGCCCTCGCGTGCGTGGGCGCCCTGTTCGTCCTGCTCCCCCTTCTCGCCATGGTGGCCAAGGTCAAGTGGTCCCAGTTCATCCCCTTGGTCACATCCGAATCCTCGCTGACGGCACTGGCCCTGAGCCTGCGCACCTCGGCGGCCAGCACCGCGCTGTGCATCGTTCTGGGCGTTCCGCTGGCTCTGGTGCTGGCCCGCGGAAACTTCCCGGGCCAGCGCGTGCTGCGGGCCTTCGTGCTCCTGCCCCTGGTCTTGCCGCCCGTGGTCGGCGGCATCGCTCTGCTTTACACCTTCGGGCGCCAGGGCCTGCTGGGCCGCAGCCTTGAGATCGCGGGAATCCAGATTGCATTCTCCACCACCGCCGTCATCCTCGCCCAGACCTTTGTCGCCCTGCCCTTCCTGGTCGTCAGCCTCGAAGGCGCCCTGCGCACCGCCGGCGGAAAGTATGAGGCCGTTGCCGCAACGCTGGGTGCCCGCCCCACCACGGTGCTGCGCCGAGTGAGCCTTCCCCTGGTTCTTCCGGGCCTGGTCTCGGGTGCGGTGCTCTCCTTTGCCCGCAGCCTCGGGGAATTCGGGGCCACGCTGACCTTCGCCGGTTCCCTGCAAGGCGTCACCCGGACCCTGCCGCTGGAAATCTACCTGCAGCGCGAGACCGACGCCGATGCGGCGGTGGCGCTGTCCCTGGTGCTGGTTGCCGTGGCCGTCATCGTCGTGGCACTGTCCTACGGCAGCCCCCGCAAGAAGAACGCAACAGCGGAGGCGACCCGGTGACATTCCACTTCGAGGCCACGCTCACGGCAAGGAATTTCGACGTCTCACTGGACCTTGCCCCGGGCGATACCCTGGCGGTGCTGGGACCCAACGGGGCGGGCAAGTCAACACTGCTGTCCATCATTGCCGGGTTGCTGCGCCCGGATTCCGGAAAGGCCTCCATCGGCGAGCGCACGCTCTTTGACCTCTCCACCGCACGTCCCCGTTGGGTGGCGCCGCATGAACGGGGCACCGCCCTGCTGGCGCAGGAACCCCTGTTGTTCCCGCACCTGAGCGTGCTGGAGAACGTCGCCTTCGGGCCACGCAGCAAGGGCAGGCCCGTGGCCGAATCCAGGACCACCGCGCGCAAGTGGCTCACCGCCACGGACACCGACTCCCTGGCGGCCCGCCGTCCCGGTGAGCTTTCCGGTGGGCAGGCCCAGCGGGTGGCAGTCGCCCGCGCCCTGGCCGCGGGGCCGGACGTGTTGCTGCTTGATGAGCCCATGGCTGCCCTGGACATCCACGCCGCCCCCTTGATGCGCAGGCTGCTCAAGCGCGTGCTCCACGACCGAAACGCCATCATCATCACCCACGACATCCTCGACGCCCTGATGCTCGCCGAGAAAGTCATCATCCTGGAGGACGGCCGCATCACCGAGGCCGGTCGAACCCGGGACGTGCTAGACCGGCCCCGCAGCAGGTTCGCCGCGGGACTCGCCGGGCTGAACCTGATCACCGGCACCGCCCACGGCGAGGGAATCGACACCGCCTACGGCCTGCTCTCCGGCACCCGCGAAACCGAACTTCTCCCCGGGGATTTGGCCGCGGCGGCCTTTCCCCCGTCGGCGGTCTCGGTGTACCTGGATCCGCCGCACGGAAGCCCCCGCAACATGCTCGAGGCAACCATTACCGACCTCGAGCCACATGGCGACGCCATCAGGGTGCGAGCCGGGGAGCTGGCCGCAGACATCACCCCGGGCGCTTTGGCCGATCTCGGGCTGGTGCCCGGCACCCGCGCCTACTTCGTGCTCAAGGCCACCGCGGTCACCATCTACGCGGCCTGAACCCGACTTCCGCCGCCCTCGGCGGGTATGACACAGCCGGCAGAGAATTCTTATTCAATGGGACGCGACGTGGCAGTCTGGTGGGCTCCCCCACAGACTGGATGCAGATACCTCACACTCCGGGTTCCCGACGGCCGCACACGACACAACGACGTGCCGCTGCCGCTCGCGGATCCCCCCGCACCGAAGGACCGCGATCTCCATATGGCAACAGAGCGCACCATTCTCAAGACCCGGGTCGGCATCGTCGGCGGCGGCCCCGCCGGCCTGATGCTCTCGCACCTCTTGGCCAAGACCGGCATCGAGAACATCGTCGTCGAGTCCCGCGACCACGAGAGCATCCGCAACACCCACCGGGCCGGCATCCTCGAGGCGGGCTCGGTCAAGATGCTCACGGACACCGGCGTCGACGGACGGGTGCTGACCCAGGGGGACGAGCATGCGGGCATCGACCTGCGCTTCAACGGCGAATCCCACCCGTTGGACTTCACCGACCTGGTCGACGCCACCGTCACGCTCTACGCCCAGAACGAGGTCTTCGTCGACCTGGCCGCCGCCCGCAAGCGCGATGCCGGGGACGTGCGCTACTCCTCGGAGGTCACCGCGGTTTTCGATCTGGAAACCGAGACTCCCAAGTTCCACTTCACCGACGCCGACGGTGCCGGCTACGAGGTGCACTGCGACATCCTGGTCGGGGCCGACGGCTCGCGCAGCTTCTGCCGCCGCGCGGTCCCGGGCACTGCCGACTTCAAGATCGAGTACCCCTTCGCCTGGTTCGGCATCCTCACCGAGGCTCCAAAGTCCTCCCCCGAACTGATCTACGCGAATTCCCCGCACGGCTTCGCGCTGATCTCCCAGCGGTCCGAGACCGTGCAGCGCATGTACTTCCAGTGCGATCCGAACGAGGACGTGGATTCCTGGAGCGATGACCGGATCTGGACCGAGCTGCAGCGCCGCGTCGACGGACCCGACGGATTCACCCTGAAGACCGGGAACATCTTCGACAAGACCGTGCTGAAGTTCCGCTCCTTTGTGCGCGAGCCGCTCTCCCATGGCCGGATGTTCCTCATCGGGGATGCCGGGCACACCGTTCCGCCCACCGGCGCCAAGGGCCTGAACCTCGCCTTCGCCGACGTGAAGGTCCTCTTCGAGGCCATCGATTCCTTCTACTCCACCAAGGATTCGGGCCTGCTGCACGGCTACTCGGATCTGGCGCTAAAGCGCGTCTGGAAGGCACAGAACTTCTCCTACTGGATGACCTCGATGCTGCACACCCCGGTGAACGCGGACCCGTTCATGACCAAACGCGCCCTGGGCGAGCTCGATACCGTCGTCTCCTCCCGCTACGGGCAGCAATACCTGGCCGAGTCCTACACCGGCTGGCCGCACTCCTAGGCTTCACCTTCCCCACGCACTCTCACCACCACACCCGCACGTACCCCCATCGAAAGGAGCACGCAGTGAGCACCCAAACCACCTCGAACGAGTCATTCAACGATTCCCACGTCCTGGATCCCGCAGCCACGGCCGTCTCGCAGGAATCCATCAGCAAGGAAATCACCGACATCCACGCGGCCTACCGCCAGTCGGTCGTTGACGGGAAGAAGGCCGAGACGCAGCCGCGCGTCGACTTCGCCCCCTACCGCTCCTCGTTGCTGCGCCACCCCACCAAGAACCTGCACCACGTGGACCCCGAGACCATCGAGCTGCACTCCCCCGCCTTCGGCGAGCGCGACGTGCACGCCCTGGAATCGGATCTGACCATCCAGCACAATGGCGAGCCGATCGGTGAGCGCATCGTGGTCGCCGGCCGCGTGCTCGACGGCGACGGGCGCCCGGTCGCCGGCCAGCTCGTGGAAATCTGGCAGGCCAACGCCGCCGGACGCTACATCCACAAGCGCGACCAGCACCCGGCCCCGATCGACCCGAACTTCACCGGCGTGGGCCGCGCGATCACCGGCCCGAACGGCGAATACAAGTTCACCACTATCAAGCCGGCGCCGTACCCGTGGAAGAACCACCACAATGCCTGGCGCCCGGCGCACATCCACTTCTCGCTCTTCGGCACCGACTTCACCCAGCGCATGATCACCCAGATGTACTTCCCGGGCGATCCGCTGTTCAGCCTTGACCCGATCTACCAGGCCATCACGGATGCCGACGCCCGCGACCGCCTGGTAGCCACCTACGACCACTTGATCACCTCCCACGAATGGGCCACCGGCTACAACTGGGACATCGTGCTCACCGGTAGCAACCGGACCTGGATGGAAGACGAAGAGGGAGAGAACTAATGACTGCCACACCAAACACCCAGGCCCCGGCGCTCAAGCTCGCGCCCACCCCCGGCCAGACCATTGGCCCGTTCTACGGCTACGCATTGCCCTTCAACAAGGACAACGAGCTGGTCAACCAGGCCAATCCCAATTCGGTCCGCCTGCACGGAGTCGTCACCGACGGGGCCGGCACCGTCATCCCCGACGCGCTGCTGGAAATCTGGCAGGCCGACGAGGACGGCAATGTCGTCGCCAAGGACGGCTCGCTGGTTCGCGACGGCTACACCTTCACCGGCTGGGGCCGCACCGCGGTGGACAACGTGGGGCACTACACCTTCACCACGCTGAACCCCGGGGCCACCGAGGCCGGCAAGGCACCGTTCATCATGCTGACGGTCTTTGCCCGCGGATTGCTCAACCGCCTGTTCACGCGCATCTACCTGCCCGAGGACACCGCGGCATTGGCCGCGGACCCGCTGCTGTCCTCCCTTGACGAGGCCAGCCGCAAGACGCTGATCGCCACCCGCGAGGCCGACGGATCGCTGCGCTTCGACGTGTCGCTGCAGGGCGAGGGCGAAACCGTCTTCCTGTCCTACCCGCGCGAGGCCTAACGACTTCGCACCACCCCCATGTGACCCCCGGGCGCCATGGAACTCGCCGATCTTCTCCCGAACCGGGATGATGGACACGGCGGGTTCCAGCGCTGCGGGGGTCTTGGAGGTTCCACACCCCCACGGGAATCCCCTCCCCAATCACAAACCCACAGGAGAAGCACCGCCCATGTACCCGGCCGATTACGGACTCTTGACCCCGGCATGGGCGGCGACGCCCGTGGCGGCAACCGCCTCCGATGCCGCCTTCGCCCAGGGCATGCTCGATGTGGAGGCCGCCTGGGTCAAGGTCCAGGCCGACGCCTCGCTGTGCAGCGCAGCCGACGCTCGGGCCGTGGCCGAGATTGCCAAGGTCGAGCTCTATGACCTTGGGGTACTGGCCGGCAAGGGTCCTGACGGCGCCAACGCGCTGATCCCGCTGCTCGGCATGATGCGCACAAAGCTTGCGGAATCCGGCGCCCCGGCCACCGCCGCAACCGCCCTGCACCGCGGGGCCACCAGCCAGGACATCATCGACAGCGCCCTGATGCTCATGGCCGCTCGGTCCATCAAGGCGATCCGCACCGACCTGCTCACCGCCGCCGACGCCCTATCCGAGCTCAGTGCCGCGCACGCCTCCACTCTCTGCGTCGCGCGCTCGCTGACCCAGCACGCACTGCCCACGGTCTTCGGCCTGCGCGCCGCCAACTGGCTGGCCTCCCTCACCGCCGCCGGGCGCCAGCTCGATTCCGTCGCAGCTGCCCTGCCCCTGCAATGGGGAGGCGCGGTGGGCACCCTGGCCTCGCTGCACCAGCGTCTCGGCACCGCGTTGCCCTACAAGTCGGAGCATTCCCTGGCCGAACGCGCCCACGAGCTTTCCGCCGCGCTTGCCACCGAGCTCGGGCTTGTGGCCCCGGTCGCCCCTTGGCACACCGTGCGCCAACCGTTCCTGGCCCTGGGCTCCGCGCTGGGCTCCGTCATCGCTGCAGCCGGCACCTTCGGCGCCGACGTGCTCACCGCGTCGCGCCCGGAAATCGGCGAGCTCTCCGAGCCACGCGAGGCAGGCAAGGGCGGCTCCTCGGCCATGCCACAAAAGCAGAACCCCGTGCATTCGGTGCTGCTGCGCAACGCGGCGCTCTCCGCCCCCGCCCACCTCGCCACGCTTTACACCGCGGCAGGCACGGCAGTGGACGAGCGCCCCGACGGCGGCTGGCATGCCGAATGGGCTTCGCTGCGCGAGCTGATCCGCCTGGCCGGCGGGGCCGCCACCCACGCCGCCGTCCTGGCCGCAGGCCTTGGCGTGCACCCCGAGGCAATGGCCCGGAACATGGCACTGTCCGGGGACCTGT
Source organism: Paeniglutamicibacter sp. (assembly GCF_046714615.1). NCBI lineage: Bacteria > Bacillati > Actinomycetota > Actinomycetes > Micrococcales > Micrococcaceae > Paeniglutamicibacter > Paeniglutamicibacter sp. The sequence continues at coordinate 21,026 of NZ_JBKKAP010000072.1, read as the reverse complement.
TGGTCTCCGAACGCATCTCCACGGTCGCCTCACCCCTGGTTGCAGGCGGCAAGGCTGCGGTGCAGGAGCTGGTCCTTGAATCCCTGCGTACCGGCACCCCGTTGCGTACCCTGTTGCAGGGGGCGCTGCCCTCGGACATGGACAACCATTTGTTCCTCGATGACCTGCTGGACCCGGCCGGCTACCTGGGTTCGGCCACCTACTTCATCACCCGTATCCGCGAAGACTTCACAGATTGGAAGAACGCATGAGCATTCCCACCCTGACCCCGTCCCTGCTGCATTCGGCAGCCGACCTCCCCACCCTGGTGCTGGGCCCCTCGCTGGGCACCGGCTCGCTGGCCCTCTGGGGACCCGCCGTGCCGTACCTGAAGGAGAACTTCCAGCTCGTGGCCTGGGACCTGCCCGGCCACGGCGAATCGGCGGCCTCCACCGAGGAATTCTCCATGGCCGAACTGGCCGCCGGAGTCATCGCGATGATCCAGGCGCTGGAGACCGACAAGGTCGTCACCGCCGCGGCCCCGCTGTTCTACGCGGGCGTTTCCATCGGCGGAGCCATCGCCCTGCAGCTGGCCAACGACTTCCCCGGCGCCTTCGCCGGGCTTTCGGTCATCTGCTCCGCGGCAAAGATCGGCACCCCGGAGGGCTGGAAGGAACGCGCCGAGCTCGTGGCCAAGGCCGGCACCCCGGTGGTCGTCACCGGGTCGGCCGAGCGCTGGTTCGCCCCGGGCTTCATCGCCGCCAACCCCGTCGTGTCCACCGACCTGCTGCACAACCTGCAGGACGCCGATCGTTTCGCCTACGCCCACGCCTGCGGCGCCCTGGCCGACTTCGATATGCGCGAGGCGCTGGCCTCGATGAAGGACCCGATCCTGGCCATCGCCGGCGCCCACGACGCGGTCTGCCCGCCCGCCGACGCGCAGTTCATTGCCGAGCACGCGCAGAATGGACAGGCTGCCACCATCGACACCGTCGCGCACCTGGCCCCGGCCGAGGACCCGGAAGCGACCGCCGCGCTGCTGAACGAATTCTTCGCCTCGATCTCCCAGGAGAAAATCGCATGACCGACGCCTCCCGCCTGCCCGGCGACACCTACGACGCCGGGCTCGAGGTCCGCAAGCAGGTCCTCGGCACGGAGCACGTTCAGCGTGCGACCGAGAACTCCACAGACTTCACCGACGAGTTCCAGGAAATGATCACCCGCTACGCCTGGGGCACCATCTGGACCCGCGACGGGCTGCCGCGCACCACGCGCAGCGCCATCACCCTGACCGCGCTTATTGCCGGCGGCTACTGGGAAGAGCTGGAAATGCACGTGCATGCGGCCCTGCGCAACGGCATGACCGAGGCCGAGATCAAGGAAGTCTTCCTGCAGTCGGCCATCTACTGCTCGGTGCCGGCTGCAAACACCGCGTTCAAGATCGGCAAGAAGGTGCTGGCCGAATACGCCGCACAGGATGCCAAGTAGGCACCAGGCCAAATACAAGGCGCCGGGCCCCGATCGATTCAGGTGAATCGATGGGGGCCCGGCGCTTTTTGGTTCTTGTCCGGGCGTCCGCGGGTCTGACAAGAGCCGCCCAGGTCCCCGGAGTGCGGATGCATGACCGGATTCCGGTGTGCCGTACAGGCGGAAAGCCAGACCCAGGAATTCACTGTCGTAGGAATCCAATGTTGAATGTACCTGTCAGCTGAGGCCGCTATCGAGCTCAGTCACCTGGTGGGACGATCCATCGTTCGTCGGCCCGTGGCGGTTCTCCGACTTGAATCCAAGCTTCACGAATAGGATTGCGCGTTCCACCACTTCGCCTAGCGCAGGATTCAATTCCACCATAGGATCCATCTCGGACATGGCGTGAGCGTACCGCGTGAGGGTTGGATCATGACTTGTAAGGGTTCCCCTATCGGCGTCTCCTGGCCCGGGCGCCGAACTCGTCAAGTACTCGTACGACATCCTTCGCGAGCCAAATGCGGTTCCGCCTTCCGGCCGAGATTTGGATCAGGACGTCGGCATCGACAAGGCGGTTGATAGCGACCTGGGCGTTGACTGCCGAGATACCAAGCTGGCTGGCGGCGCCGGCGCTGTCAATGACTGGCTGGCGAAGGAGGACATCCACGAGCCGGTGGGCAGCGGAGTCTCGTCTTGCCTTAACGCGCTCACGCCACTCAAGCCGCACCGTTTCGAGATCCTCGACGAGGACGCGGCCGTTGTGCACCGCCGCGAAGGATGCCTCGGCGATGGAGCGAACTATCGGGGCGATGTCCCCCGAGCGGTATGCACCGAGGGCATCGAAATAGCGGCCGGTGTCGTGGAGCAAACCCGCGGAGACCGGAACGGCGACATTGCGCGTCAGCTGCCCTCCGCGCAACATCGCCTGGATGAGTGCGCGACCGACCCTGCCGTTGCCATCGGGGAACGGGTGGATTGTCTCAAATTGGGCATGGGTGATCGCCGTCTGGGCAAGAACAGGGAGGTCGACGCGATTGGCGAAGGCGACGAGATCGTCCATGAGCGCGGTGACACGCTCGTGGTGGGGCGGGACGAACTGTGCCGTGTGGGGCCCGATGCTCCCTCCGCCAATCCACACCTGCTGGTCGCGCCAATGGCCGACAATATCGGGGTCGCTTCGCTCGAGCAGCGCACGGTGCATTTCCAGGATGGCATGTCCATCAATGGATTCGGACAGGTCAATGGCGGCTTGCATGGCCCTGACGTTGCCCACGATCAGCTGCGCATTCCTCGAGGCGTGCCCACCGAGCTCCGCCAAGGCGATCTGTCGCGCGCCGCTGGTGAGATTCTCAATCTCTGAACTGGAGGCACTTTCGGTGCGCAGGAGAATGGATGCGAATGGCGCCGGAATCTGTCCCACCTCGGCATCGAAGCGGGCAAGCTCGCTGGCGGCTTCCTCGGTCAGTGCGTGCAGTTCGCCATCGAGGGGAATTGCCCGGCCGGAAATGAATCGGGGCACCGCAGCCAGGTAAGGTCCGGCGGTCTGGCGCTTCTGTGTGCGTGAGCCATATACGTCTTGGGCGTTGTGCCAGGGCCGCTCCTCATATTCGAGCGGTGGCCAGGCTTCGTCCTGCCCAAACGTTGACATGCCACAACCATACCAATGCTTATGCAATTAAGCATAGCTATGGAGCATCGCTATTCTGACTTGTTTCATGCGGCGTCCTCCGGCGACTGAAAACGGTTTCTGGTGTCCGGTCAAGGTTCCCCTTAAGGGAGACCCAACGCCGTGAACGCGAAATTGTTCGGACTAGCTGCACCTTGCGGCCGGATTCGAGGTTTTGGTCCAGCTGTAGTGAGACAGCCGCAGCAAGCTCTTATCACTTCAGTCGGACCATGCCGCTAGCTTCCGCGCTTTTCATGGTCCGACTTGAATGAGACGGACAAATGCTACGGGTTGGCGGTCTCGGCACCGTGCGGGAGTACAACGTCGTCCGCGGAGCGCCCCGCGAACGGAAACAGGACGAGGAGCAGGCCCAGGCCCACCGCCGCACCAATCAGCTGCGCCACGATGAAGCCGGGGGCCGATGCGGGGGCGATGCCGGCGAACGTGTCGCTGAAGATACGTCCCACCGTAACGGCCGGGTTCGCGAACGACGTCGAGGAGGTGAACCAGTATGCCGCCCCGATGTAGGCACCAACTGCAGGCGCGGCCAACACGCCCCTGTTGGTGGCGGCCAGGGCGAAGATCAGCAGGACGAGCCCGGCGGTGGCAACGACCTCGGCCAGCAGATGCCCCGGGGTGGCTCGGTCCTTGGTGGAAATTGAGGTGCCCACCTCGAACATGGCGTTCGCCAAGACGCTGCCGCCGATGCCGCCCACCGTTTGCGCAACCACGTAGGTTCCAAGCTCGGGCATGCTCAGTCCGGTGCCGCTGCGCCTGCCCAGGATCCAGTCGACGATGGAGACCACGGGGTTGAAGTGCGCACCGCTGACCGGTCCGAACACGAGGATCAGAACCGTCAAGCCCAGCACGGTGGCGGTGCTGTTCTGGAGCAGCGGCAGGCCGATGTCGTTCGGGGAGAGCTGCTGCGCGGCAATTCCCGACCCGACGACTATGGCCACAAGCAAGCCGGTTCCAAGCGTTTCGGCGATGGCGCGGCGCCACAATGGCGGCTGGTGTGAATTCATGGACACCAGCTTGACAGAAGAATTTACCTCAGTCAAAGTTGAACCAATGAATATTGAGCTAACGGATTCCCTCCGGGAGCGCGCCGCAAGGCACGCCGCCCTCGCGGATCCTGCGAGACTGCGCATCGTGGACCTGCTGACGCTGGGCGACCTCTCCCCCAAGGAGCTGCAGGCCGAGCTCGGGATGCCCTCGAACCTGCTCTCCCACCACCTGCGCTCGCTGGAAAGGGCTGGCCTCGTCATGCGCCAACGCTCCGAGGCCGACAAGCGCCGCAGCTACTTCCGGCTGGCAAGCGGCGCACTGGACCACCTGGTGCCCGGTCGCGAGCACGCCGCCCGCCGCATCCTGTTCGTCTGCACGCGGAACAGCGCCCGTTCGCAACTCGCGACAGCACTGTGGCAGCAAGTCAGCGAGATCCCCGCGGCATCGGCCGGGACGCATCCGGCGGACCGCATCGCCCAAGGCGCCACCGACGTTGCCCTTCGCCATGGCCTGGAACTTACGGGTCTTGCGCCCCGAAGCCTGGAGCACGTGGCCCGCGAGGGAGACTTCATCGTGACGGTGTGCGACAACGCACACGAGGAACTTGCCGAGCTGGATGGCATCCATTGGTCGGTGCCGGATCCCCTGCGCCTGGACACCGGCGCCGCCTTCGAAGACGCATACCTCGACCTTGCCCGCCGCATCAACGATCTCGCACGCCGGCTGCACGCCGCCTAGCCCCGAATCCGCGAACCCCATCCAAACCGACTCCAGCACCACCGAACACAGGAGAACCCAGTGAGCACTGAAACCACCAAGAAGCCATCCGTCCTCTTCGTCTGCGTGCACAACGCCGGCCGCTCCCAGATGGCCGCCGCGTTCCTCACCACGCTTTCCAAGGGCGCCATCGAGGTCCGCTCGGCGGGCTCGCAGCCCGCGAACGCGATCAACCCGGCCGCCGTGGAGGCCATGTCCGAGCTTGGCATCGACATGTCCGCCGAGATCCCCAAGGTCCTCACGACCGAGGCCGTCAAGGAATCCGACGTCGTCATCACCATGGGTTGCGGCGACGAGTGCCCGTACTTCCCCGGCAAGCGCTACGAGGACTGGGTCCTCGAGGACCCGGCCGGCCAGGGCGTCGTCGCGGTCCGCCCGATCCGCGACGAAATCAAGACCCGGATCGAAGGCCTCATCGAGTCCCTCGTACCGGCCGCCAAGTAGTACGCCCCGAGCTTCGGGAGACCACGTCGTGAGTGAAACAGCCAAGACACCGGCGGTGCTATTTCATTGCCCGCTTCGAAACCTGGAAAACCCACGAATCCGTTGACCGCGGGATCGCGGGGGCGCGGGGGCGGGGAAACCTTCGACGGCTACCTGCTGACGATGTCCTCGGCGTGTTCGCCGATCCAGTCGACTAGGGGTCCGAGCAAGGCCACGAGTTCCTCGCCGCGGCCGGTGAGGCTGTAGTCGACACGCGGCGGGATCACCGGCTGTGCGTCGCGGTGGACAAACCCGTCCCCTTCCAGGGTCTTCAAGGTCTGGGCCAGCATCTTCTCACTGATGCCCTCGGCACGGCGGCGCAATTCGCTCCAGCGCAGCGGCCCCACGGCCAGCGCCACGAGGATCAGCACGCCCCACTTGCTGGTGACGTGGTCAAGAATCGTCCGACTCGGGCATCCTGCCTGAAAAACCGTGGCGGGTGCCGGTATTGCCGATGATCTCAGGATGATGGTTTCCGACATGGAAGCACCTTACCTTAAAGTGCGTACTCTCTTTTGGGAAGCAATGGCGAGGGCACGCAGTTGTGATGAAAGACAGTCATTTCTTCCGTGAAAGGAAACCCCATGACCATTCTCGTCACCGGCGCCACCGGCCAGCTCGGCCGCCTTGTTGTTGAAGCACTCCTCGAGCGCAACGTGCCCGCGGAACAAATCGTGGCAGGGGGCCGAAACCCGGCCAAGTTGGCCGAACTTGCCCAGCTTGGCGTCCAAGTCCGCAGCCTTGACTACTCCGACCCGGCATCGCTGCGCGAGGCATTCGCAGGCGTGGAGAAGGCACTGCTGGTCTCCGGAAACGAGCCGGGCCCGCGCGTGGCCCAGCACCTGGATGTCATCGAGGCTGCCAAGGATGCCGACGTGAAGCTGCTGGCCTACACGAGCATCCCCAACGCTGACACCACCACCATGGCCCTGGCCGCCGATCACCAGGACACGGAACGCGCCCTGCGCAACTCCGGTGTTCCGTTCGCACTGTTGCGCAACGGCTGGTACCTGGAGAACTACACAGAGCAGCTGACGGGCTACCTGCAGCACGGCTCGGTCTTCGGAAGTGCGGGCGAGGGCAGGCTCAGCGGCGCAACCCGGGCCGACCTGGCCCAGGCCGCCGCGGCCGTCCTGCTCGCCGATGACCAGGAGGGCACTGTGCACGAGCTGGGCGGTGAGCCATTCACCCTCGTCGACCTGGCCCGCGAGGTCAGCACCGCAACGGGCCAGGAAGTCACCTACCAGGACCTGGCGGAGGCGGACTTCGCGCACCTGCTCGTGGGCGCCGGAGTGCCCGAGTTCTTCGCGAAGATCCTGGCCGACAGCGACAGCGGCATCGCCCGCGGTGAACTGCTCGTCGAGGGCAACGCCCTGGCCACCCTGATTGGCCGGCCCGCCACGACGCTGGGCGAGGCCGTTCGTGCCGCCGCCGGCGCCTTGGCAACCCAGGAGGCCTAACCCGACAGGGGGCCAGCGGTCCGTCGCAGTACTGAGATTCCCCGGATGGCGCAACCAAATACAGCGCCATCCGGGGATTTTTCATCTGCTGGTTCATGCCACACAATACTGAGGCCGGGCGGCGGATCGACACTTCCGCCCGTCTCAAGTACGCTCCAAATATGCCAGTCCCAGTGCCTTTCCGAAAGAAACCCCGCCCACCCGGGCGGGGCAAGACTCGGGAAGGAATATCCGATGGCACATTCGCCTCATCGCCGAAATCGGGGCTGCGCATTGTGCAAGCCGCACCAGTGGCGCGGCCAGGGCAAGGCCCGCAAATCTCCGTGGCGCGTCAACCGCGCGCTCGGGCGCAAACGTCGCTGGGATCGCCGCTTCATGGGTAACTGACACCTGCTGATCCAAGCCAAACGGCTGGCAGGGCTGCTGCCGTGGAAGGCCAGCCAGCCGTTGACGCGCCGGTGCACTCTTCGCGTCTCTTCAGCGGCGCGACCAAGCGGCATCTTCCGAGTTCGCGTCGGTGCACGCCCACGCAGCCGGGTCCCCGTGAAGCCGAACCTCGGCGGTGAACCAATACGACTCGTCCGGGTTCCACCCGGCAACCACGCTGGCGCTTTCGTTATCCACCTCGATGGCCTCGCCCGCCGTCGAGAGGTACGCGGCGGTGCTCAGGTGCACACCGTCGTGGTCGCGGGCCATCTGCGAGAAATCGGGCATGACCCAGCGCCCCACCCTGCCCGTGGTGCGATACCAGTCGTGGCGTTTCTGCGCGGTGACCTCCAACGGGTAGCTGCGACACAACTGCGCCCAGTCAGACGCACCGGTGACTTCGAAGATGCGAGCCGATCCGGGCACCGCCACCGCTCGCGTCTCGGCCTTCTCCCACCCAAAGCCGTCCTCGACGCACCACAGCCCCACCGGGGATCCGTCCTCGAACTCGCCGGTGGAATGCAGCAGGCGGGCCGGAGGCATCGACCACCACTCCCCACCCCAGGCCGCCGTCGGATCGGCGGGACGCTCAACCGCAGCCCGGGCCTCTTGAACTTCCACAGCCTTCCGCCAAGTGGCCAGCACCCCATCCGCCGGTTCTCCGCTCAACGTCCACAATCCCGGGGCATCGTTTTGCTCCCATTCAACGCGCCATTGCCGAGGAAGATCGACCGGCGACATCCAGCCGGCGACATGCCCGGAAGCTGCAACGTGGTTGGCGACCCGCACCAGCTGGGCGCGCACCGGCGCCGATCCCGCGATCACGTCGTGCCCGTCGGGCTCCTGCCAGTACCGGGCAGATGCAACGCTCCTGACCAGGGCCCTGCGCAACGCCTCGGCGGTCACCGGCACCAGCGCAGTGGCGGCCATCAGGTCGGCGACGTCCTCGGCCGTGACGACGGTTTTGCGGCCTTCCTCAGCACCCGGCCCGAAGAGCACCATTCCTTCTCCTCGCGCGGATTCCACACGATAGGAGGCATGGAACAGGCCCACATAGAGCGGGAGCTGGGGTTCACCCTTGAGCAGGATCGCCTCGGACTCCAGCGCGAACTCCAACAACGCGCGCCTTCCCCGCCGACCGCCGAGCAAAGACTCCACCAATTCCATGACCATTCCTCCCTGTGTGGGCCCCACCAGCCGTCATATGGCTGCTTGGTCTCCACCGTACGCGGGGCTTCACTCCTATGATGAAGCCATGCGCATTGCGATCCTTGATGACTACCAAAACGTTGCCCGTTCCCTGGCCGACTGGGACTCGCTGCCCGGCGAGACCGTCTTCTTCTCCGGTTTCCTCGGTCACGCCGACGATGCGGTCTGCCAAGCCCTGCAGGATTTCGACGTGGTTGTGGCAATGCGCGAACGCACGCCCTTCACCGCCGAACGGTTGCGCAAGCTGCCCAAGCTCAAGCTGCTGGTCACCACAGGCATGCGCAACGCCTCGATCGACCTGGACGCGGCGCGGGAGCTGGGAATCACGGTGTGCGGGACGTTCGGCAGCCTGGCGGCCACCGCTGAACACACCTGGGCATTGATCCTGGCGGCCGCCCGCCGCTTGGATGTGGAGCTGTTCTCCGCTTCCCGGCCGCGTGCCATCGAGCAGCCGTGGCAGCAGACCCTGGGCACCGGGCTGTCCGGATGTACCCTCGGGGTTTTCGGTTTGGGCAAGGTGGGCAGCCAGGTTGCCCGAATCGGGCAGGCATTCGGGATGGACGTCATCGCCCACAGCCAGAACCTGACCGCCGAGCGTGCCGCCGAGGTCGGGGCCGAGTTGGTGACCAAGGAGGAACTCTTTGCCCGCAGCGATGTGCTCACCATCCACTTGAAACTCTCGGAGCGCACCGCCCAGGCTGTCGGTGCCAGGGAACTGGGAGTGATGAAACCCGGCTCCATCCTGGTCAACACCTCGCGCAGCGCCATCATCGACGAGGACGCCCTGGTGGATGCCCTTGGCGCAGGTGCACCGGCGCTGGCGGCCCTGGACGTGTTCGATGTCGAACCGTTGCCGGCGAACCACCACCTGTTGCAAACACCCGGCGTGATCGCCACGCCGCATCTGGGCTATGTGACCGAGGAACAGTTCGGGACCTTCTACGCCGGCGCGGTTCAGGACATTGCGGCCTGGTTGGCAGGAACACCTATCAATTTGCTGGCTTGACCTTCCGCGGGCAGCTCCCTGGCTGCTGCCCGGCTTCACCGGATCACGAGCACCGCCGTGGTTGTCAGTAATCCAGCGGTTCGGTGCCCAACAGCGCGCCCTCGACGGCTGCAGTCCGGCGGCGCAGCGCTTCGGCCACTGCAGCGACGGCGGGCTGGCGCAGCGAGTCCGGTCGCAGCACCATCCAGTAAGGGAGGCGTTCGGCGAAGTCCTCGGGCAACAACCGCACCAGGTCCAGGTGGCGGCCGGCCATGAAGCAGGGCAGGAAGCCGATCCCGGCGCCGGCACGCGTGGCCTCGACATGGACGAAAACGTTGGTGGAACTGAGCGAATCAAGCATCCCGGGAACCAACCGCCGCGGGGCGTCCAGGTCGTCGACCTGCAGCATCGAATCGACGAAGTACACCAGCCGGTGTTCGCTCAGTTCCTTGATGCCGGCGGGCGTGCCGAATTCTTCCAGGTAGCGGCGCGAGGCGTACATCCCCAGCGTGTAGTCCCCGAGCCGGATCGCCTCCGCCCGGTGCACCTGGGGCTCGCCGACCACCACTTCCAGGTCCAGCCCGGAGCGGTGCTGCAGCGCCCGGCGGGTGACGTTGACGATCTCCACGCTGAGGTTCGGGTGTTTCCGTCGCAGCTGTGCAACTGCCGGCGCGATGATGAACGCGCTGAACCCGTCCGTGGCGGACAGGCGCACGACGCCGGAAATCTGGTCCGCCTCTTCCTCGCCTTCATGGATGGTGGCCACCGCGGTTTCCACGTCCTCGGCTGCCCGCACCGCCCGGCGGCCCAGGTCCGTCAGCTCCCACCCGCCCACGGTGCGGGCCAGCGTCCGGCCGCCGAGGCTTTTCTCCAACGCGGCGATCCGGCGCGAAACGGTGGTGTGGTTCAACTCCAGGCTCTCGGCCGCCGTGGTGAATCTTCCGGTGCGCGCCACCGCGAGCAGGACCAACAGATGGTCAGGGTTTGGGGCGGCGCCGCCGAGGGCCTGGAGGTTCATATCTGCAATTGTGCACCCGATCTCTGCGCAACTGGTCATTGTTGCACACCGCCAGTCGTGTCCATACTGGGTGGAGCCTTCCTGTGCGATGGATCACAGGACCCCCGCAACGCCGATGTCAACGCTGACATCTGCAGAACAAAGGAGTGCCTTGATGAGCGTCAACAAGCAGACGGTCGTCCCGGAGACGGAGACATCGGGACTGAAAAAGATTGTTGCAGCCTCGATGGTGGGCACGGTGGTGGAATGGTACGAGTTCTTCCTCTACGCCACCGCCGCCTCACTGGTCTTCGGCAAGTTCTTCTTCCCCAACGCCAACACGGAGCTGGACGGCATCATCGCCGCGTTCCTGACCTACGCGGTGGGCTTCATCGCCCGTCCGCTCGGCGGCATCGTGTTCGGCCAGATCGGCGACAAGCTCGGCCGCAAGCACACGCTCCAGGTCACCATCATCATGGTCGGCGTGGCAACCTTCCTGATGGGATGCCTGCCCGGCTTCAACTCCATTGGCTACTGGGCGCCGGCGCTGCTGGTGATCCTGCGCTTCGTCCAGGGCTTCGCCGTGGGCGGCGAGTGGGGCGGAGCCGTTCTGCTGGTGGCCGAGCACAGCCCGAACGCATCGCGCGGTTTCTGGTCCAGCTGGCCCCAGGCCGCCGTTCCGGTGGGCAACCTGCTGGCCACCCTGGTGCTACTGGGCATGAGCTGGATCCTCCCCGCCGACCAGTTCCTGAGCTGGGGTTGGCGCGTGGCCTTCTGGGTGTCCGCGTTCATCGTCATCATCGGCTACTACATCCGCACCCACGTTTCCGAGGCGCCGATCTTCCTTGAGGCCCGCGCCCAGGTGGAGGCCGACAAGGCCGTCAGCTACGGAGTGATGGAGGTGGTGCGGAAGTACCCCAAGGGCATCTTCGGCGCCATGGGCCTGCGCTTTGCCGAGAACATCCTCTACTACATCATTGTCAGCTTCACCATCGTGTATCTCAAGACCGTGCACGCCTACGACACGAGCCAGCTGCTGCTGGCCCTCCTGGTGGCCCACGTCATCCACTTCATCGTGATCCCGCAGGTCGGCCGGCTCTCGGATGCCTTCGGCCGCAAGCCTGTTTACCTCGCCGGCGCGGTGCTGGGAGCCAGCTGGGCGTTCTTCGCCTTCCCGATGTTCGACACCAAAAACCCGCTCATGATCATCATTGCCGTCACCATCGGCCTGTGCTTCCACGCGCTGATGTACGCGGGCCAGCCGGCCATCATGGCCGAAATGTTCCCCACCCGCATGCGCTACTCCGGTGTCTCCCTGGGCTACCAGGTCACCTCGATCGTGGCAGGTTCGATGGCACCGATCATCGCTACAGCATTGCTGAAGGATTCCGGCTCTTGGCTGCCGGTGGCCCTCTATGTGGCGGTCGCCTGTGCCATCACCGCCTTCGCGGTGATCACGCTGAAGGAAACCCGCGGAGCCTCCCTGCACGACATCGACGACGCCGATGCCCGCAAGCACGGCCTGAACACCGCCCGGGTCCGCAACTGAAAGCCCCCACGCCCGCAACCAGCACCAACACGCTCTACATAAGGGAAGATTCATGACCAACCAGGAAACCGAACGAATGAACCGGTCGGCCCTGCAGCCGCTGTCGGGCAGGCGGGCGCTGGTCACCGGCGGCGCCAGCGGCATCGGCTTGGCCGCGGTGCGTGCCCTGGCCGCCCGCGGCGCCCACGTCATCGTCGCGGACAAGGACCGGGCAGGTTCCGAGGCGGTGGCAACGGAAGTCGGCGGCTCAAGCTGGGTAGTGGATCTGCTGGATCCGGCCGCCGTGACCGAGAAGCGTCTGGCAGAAGCGCTGGACGGGGTGGACATCCTGGTCAACAATGCCGGGATCCAGCACGTGAGCCCGATCCAGGACTTTGACCCGGCGGACTTCCGCCGGATCCTGACCCTCATGCTGGAGGTCCCGTTCCTGCTGATCCGTGCGGCGCTGCCCAAGATGTACGCGCAGGGATTCGGCCGGATCATCAACGTCTCCTCGGTGCACGGACTGCGCGCCTCGCCCTTCAAGGCTGCCTACGTGACCGCCAAGCACGGGCTCGAGGGCCTGTCCAAGGTCACAGCTCTTGAAGGCGGCGAGTTCGGGGTGACCAGCAATTGCGTCAACCCCGGCTACGTGCGGACCCCGCTGGTGGAGAAGCAGCTGGCGGACCAGGCCCGGGTCCACGGCATCCCCGAGGCAGAGGTGCTGGCCAAGATCATGCTGACCGAAAGCGCCATCAAGCGCCTGATCGAGCCGGAGGAAGTGGCCTCGCTGGTTACCTGGCTGGCCAGTGACGAGGCGTCCATGGTGACAGGTGCCAGCTACACGATGGACGGCGGCTGGTCGGCCCGCTAGCACCACCGTTCGCCGAACCAAGACATTGGCCCCGGGCAAGCGCTTTTGCACTCGCCCGGGGCCGGTCTGTCGTGGTGCGGGCGGGCGGCCTTCAAGGCGTTCTCGCCGCTTAGCCGTTGGGCAGACCGATCTGCCCAAAAAGCGACAGCCGGATCCTCCGCGCCTCGATCATGTGCCGACGCATGGTCTCCTGCGCGCCGGAACCGTCACGGCCGCGGATCGCCCGCACCATTTCGGCATGCTCGTCCAGCGACTCGCCCCACCTGGAGCCGATCGATAGCGTCGAGGACGGCGCATGGATCTGGTGTGTGGCTAGGCGGTCCAGCAGATCCTTCAGAATCGGATTGTGCGCAGCACTCCAGAGTGCTGAATGAAAATCGATGTTGGTCCGCAGGCGTGTCTGATCATCCGGATCCGGCAATGCACGATCGCGCTCGACCAGGCCCTCGAGCCGAATGATGTCCATTTCGGTCCGTGCGGCAGCCGCCTCCAGCGCGGCCTGCCCCTCCAACAGCACCCTCAGGTCATAGACCTGCATGAGCTGTTCCGGGGTAATGTCCCGCACCTGGAGCCCCCGGGCCCCGCGTTCGAGCAGCCCCTCCTGCGCCAGCCTGCCTAAGGCCTCGCGCACCGGGGTGCGGGAGACGCCGAAGCGGCCGGCGAGGGCCACTTCCTTGAACGCGGTGCCCGGTCGGTGGGAGCCATGCAATATTTCGGCACGCAGTTCGGCATGGATCGTCTCCGAATCAACCTTTGCCGCCATCTCAACCCACCTCCGCCCCCGCTCCGGGGGGCTCCGTCGTAATTTCCTGCCTAAGCCAGCGTACCGGCACGCCGCCCGAACACGACTCCTGCCGCAAGTCCGGAACCACCCGGGTAGTTCGCGGAGAACAGGCCGCCGAGCATTTCGCCACACACGTAGAGGCCTTCCAAATGCGATCCCGTCTCGTCCAGCACGCGGCCGTGGGTATCGGATTTCAGTCCACCGAAGGTGAAGGTGATTCCACAGGTGACCGGGTAGGCGTAAAACGGACCGGTCTCCAGCGGGTTGGCCCAGTTGCTCTTGGGCGGCGTGACCTTGGCGGCCCGCCCGTCCAACACGTTCGGGTCGTAGGCGATCGAGGTGTCGATCGAGGCGTTGAACTCGCTGACGGTCTTGGACAGTGCCGTGGCGTCCACGCCCAGCTTTTGTGCCAGTTCCTCGACGGAGTCGGCGATAACCTCGGAGATTCCAGGCATCTCGTATTCCTCGCTGCGCAGCATCGGACGCAGGGACGCATCGAAGACCTGGTACGCGACCGAATCCGGCTGCTGCAGGATGACCCGTCCGTACTTGGCGTAGGTGAGGTTGCGGAAATCCGCGCCCTCGTCCAGGAAGCGCTCGCCGCGGTTGTTCACGATGATGCCCAAGGGGTAGCTCTGACGGGTCAGCCGGTTGGTCAGCTCACGGTTGGACTCGTTCTGCGCGGTGAAGGCATCCCACTGCACCGAGTGGCACGTTCCCCAGTCCCCGCCCTTGACCGCGCCGGCGGCCAGGCCGGCGGTGATCATGTCGCCATTATTGAAGGCGGTGCCGCGTACCTTGGCGTTTTCCCAGCCCTCACCCAGGTGCTCCCGGCGCAGTTCAGGGTTCGATTCGAAGCCGCCCGCAGCCAGGATCACAGATTCTGCGCGCAGCTCCTGCACGCTGCCGTCTTCACCGCGGACCTTGACGCCCTTGACGGCGCCGTCCTCAAGAATGAGGTCAAAGACATCTTGTCCGTAGCGGACCTCGGTGCCAAGCTTCGCAGCGACGGCAACGTGGTCGGCCATCAGACCCTCGCCGCCGCCGACGTTTCCGACGTGCAGGCCGCCCCAGAAGAGGTAGCCGCCGTCTTCGCGCTCGTAGGCCTGGCGCTCGTACATCAGTCGGTACTTCAGGCCCAGTTCCTGGAGCCAGCGCAATCCCGGTGCTGCCTCATTGACCAGAACCTCGGTCAGCTCGGGATCATTGCGTCCCTCGGTGACCTTTGCCAGATCGGCTGCGTACTCGGCGGCGGAGTACGGCGGGACCTCGGAGACGGAGTGACGGTCATCAAATTCGATGAAGTCGCTCAGGTCTTCGAGGCCGTTGTGGGCGATGCGAGTGGCACCAGCGGTGTAGTAGCTGTTCCCGCCAAAGAGCTCGCGAGGTGCTTTCTCCAACAAAAGCACCGAGCGTCCACGTTCGGCTGCGGCGTGGGCGGCGGTGAAGGCCGCGTTGCCACCACCAACGACAATCACATCGGCCACAGTTGCTGCGCCTACTTCGTTTGCTGTGCTGCCCATCTCGCATCTCCCTATCTTGGACCCCATCCGGAGCCCTCTGGATACGAGTGTATACATAAATATACAAAGTGCGCCAGTGGTCGCCCTTCACGGCGCATCAGACCCCGAGGGCCGCCACTACTCCCCCACCCAGCGGTAGCGGTGTTCCGGGCGGCCCGGAGCCCCGTACTTGGGCCGCAATTCCGCGAGGCCGCGTCCTGCCATCATCTCCAGGTATCTTCGGGCACTCACCCGCGAGATTCCACAGCCTTCGGAGACCTCGCTGGCTGACAGGTCCCCGGCGCCGCCAGCCCTCGACGCCTCGCGCAGCGCTTCGCCCACCAACTGGACCGTCGGTTGAGAGAACCCCTTGGGCAACGGCGCGTCCGGTCGGGCAGCAGTTTCCGACCTTCGATCGTCCGGGCGCCTGTCCGGGCCCCCTGCGCGGAGCATGGAGTCAATATCTCCCTGATCAAGCGTCGGCCCGGTCTGCTCCGCAGCCTCGGCCCTGGAGGTTCGAAATGCTTCGAGTCGGCGGTTGAAGTCGGTCACGGTGAAGGGCTTGACCAGGTAGTCGTCGACGCCGCGGCCGACAGCGAAGCGCACGGTATCGCGCTCACTGGCGGCGGTGATCATGATGACGCCCGTGTCGTACCCGCTGCCACGCAGATCTTCCAGCACCTGCAGGCCGTCCATGTCGGGTAGGTGCACATCGAGCAGGATCAGGTCGACCTGGCCTTCCTCAAGGAATGCCAGGACCGGTCCGCCGCGTTCCAGCACGCCCGCCACCTCAAATCCCTCCAACGCGCCCACATAGCGGGAGTGGAGGCGCGCAATATCCGGATCGTCGTCGACTATCAGTGTCCTGATCATGCCTGTTCCTCCGCTCGATTACCCGGCCGCATGCTAGCTGCCGACCAGTTCCATTCCACGGTAATCTTGGCCCCGCCCAGGTCACCGGTGGCCACGGACACCGTACCTGCACGGCGCCGGATGACCCGGTCGACGAGTGCCAGCCCAATGCCGCGGCCAGCACCGGCACCGGCCTTGCTGCTCACCCCGCGACGAAAGATCTCATCAACGTCATCCAACGCAATGCCCGGCCCGCTGTCTTCGACACAAATACTCACCCGGTCCGGCCCGACACTCACCAGCAGCCGCACCGCTCCCCCATCGCCGGCGGCCTCGATCGCGTTGCTCAGCAGGTTCCCCACCACTGTCAGGGTGTCCTCGTCGGCGCGCCAGGCCGGCTCGGTCCCGGACTCCGGATCCACCAGCAGCCGCACCCCGGCTTCACGGGCACCAGCCGCATTGGCGCCGACAAGACCCGAGAGCGCGGGATCCTTCAGAACCCCCGAGTCGATGCCACGGGCGGCTCCGCTGATTCGCTCCAGGTATTCCGCGGCCTCCCCCGGCTCGCCAAATGACAGGTAGCCCGAAAGAACATGCAACCTGTTTGCGAATTCGTGGGCCTGCGAGCTCAAGGCGTCGGCGAGGCTTCGCTGCCCCTTCAATTCACGCAATGTGGCTTCCAATTCGGTTCGATCCTGCAGGGTCAATGTCCGACCCAGCGACTTGCCGTTGGCCAGCGCCTCGCGACGGGTTGCCACCAGGATGCGTTCCCCCGCCAGGACGTACCGGGTCTCCTCGGCTTCCGGCGCTTCGCTGCTGAGTTGGGCGTGGACGGTTGGATCGAGCATGTCTGCGGCCCGGGCACCCACAACCTCGCCCTGAAGCCCCAGCAAACGCCGCGCCTCGTCGTTGACCAGGGTCAGCCGGCCCTCGGAATCAACACCCAGAACACCATCGTGCACACTGAACAGCAACGCCTGTTGCGACTGCAGCAAGCCCGCGACGGCCTCGGGCTCCACCCCATAGATCCGCCGGCGGACCATGCGCGCGGTCAGCGCGGAGGCGACAGTTCCCAGCGCCGCAGCACCCAGGATCCAGGGGGCGACATCCCCGACGATTTCCAGCAATTCCCCGCGGATCTCGCTCTGCAGGATCCCCACGGAGACGGTCCCAACGATTTTCCCGTCGAACCACACCGGCTCCTTCGCCCGCAGCGTCACACCTTGTGGCCCAACCTCCGTGCCGCGGAACGATTCCCCCGCACGCACGGGGTCGTGATCCGATGACACCTGCTCCCCGATACGCTCCGGATCCGGGTGCGCGACCCTGATCCCGGCCAGGTCAGCCACCGTCACATATTGGACACCGGAAACCGATGTCGCGAGATCGGCAATCGGTGCGATCACCTCCGTGGCCCCGGGACTGCCCAGATGCGATTGAACCGCATCCTGGGCGGCGATTTGCACGGCCACCGTATGGACTCGATCGAAGGCGACCTCCTGGGTTCGGTGGTCTTCGAAGACCAGGATCACCACGGACACCGCGCTCATCAGTCCCAGCACGATTCCCAGCTGCAATGCCAGCAGCTGTGCCCGACGGCGGTGTTTTGACAGGGAAAGCACGTCGATTCAGGCCCCTTCGATTTCTCGTTGACTTTGTTTTCTTTACTGTTCTTATGAACTAAAGCACATTGTCGCTGTGCTTTACGTCACTCCTCTGGCACCTTTGTGGTCGAGGGACCTGCCAATGACACCCGGTCCACCACCCATGAGATTACGGATGAAAATGAGCAAGAGCATAATCAAGAAGACCCTATACGGCACCGTTGTCGCCGTCGTGGCAGGTCTGGCACTGGTCAATGCGGCAGCAAGCGGGGGTGAGTCGACCGCACGGTCAAAGCTCGTCCTCATGGCTCCGGCAGCACCCGGCGGCGGTTGGGACGGTTTCGCCCGCGAGTCGCAGCAGGCCATGAAGTCCGGTGGTGTCGTCAACAACGCCCAGGTCGTCAACGTGCCAGGCGCCGGCGGAACCATCGGATTGAGCCAATTCGTCCAGATGGAAGGCCGCCACGACATGTTGATGGTCACCGGCGGCGTCATGGTCGGTGCCATTGAGCTCTCCGATTCCGAGACGACCTTCGACGACATCGTTCCCATTGCCCGGCTGGCCGATGACTACGCGGTGCTGGTGGTTCCCGCCAAGTCTGAATTCCAGACCCTGGCCGACTTCACCAAGCGATGGAAGGACAACCCCGGCGGGACCTCGATCTCTGGCGGCTCGTTGGGGTCCATCGACCATCTGCTGACCGGCTTGGTGGCACAGAAGATCGGCATCGATCCGATCAAGACCAACTACATCGCCTACTCCGGCGGCGGCGAGGCGCTTACCTCGATGCTCTCCGGAACGACTGTCGGGGGAATGTCGGGCTACAACGAGGTAGCCGATCAAATCGAATCCGGCAGCTTGCGCGCCTTGGCGATTTCCTCGGAAGAGCGTCTCCCCGGGGTCGATATCCCCACCTTCAAGGAACAGGGCGTCGACGCCTCGATGGCCAATTGGCGCGGCGTCGCCGCGGCTCCGGGCATCACCGAGGAGCAAAAACAGGAATTCGTGGACATCGTTTCCGAATACCGCCAGACCGAACACTGGCAGGGAGCGCTGGAACGCAACAGCTGGACGGACAGCTTCATGACCGGTGAGGAATTTGAGGAATTCATTGACTCCGAGGTCGCAGTGACCAAGGACATCGTGGAAGGGCTGGGACTGTGAAAACGATCGACGAATCCTCCGCAACCGTGCGGACGGCAGATGACTACCCGGTACGCATCACCGGCTTCTGGTCGGGACGCAGCGAGCTGATCGTCCCGGCACTGGTCTTCATGCTGGCCGGCTTCCTCTCCTACGGGACTGCGACCATGCATGTGATGGGCACAAGCGTTCCGGGGCCGCAGTTCTTTCCCACCATCGTCTGTGTGTTGCTGTTTCTCATGGCGGCCGTACACACGGTGCAAATCCTCCGCACGCGGCGTTTCCCGCATTCGGACAGCGAGGGACAGAACCCCGACTTTTCCACGGACATGCTCGGCGACCTCTCCGACACCGAGAGCAAAGCCATCTACGGCCCCACCACACGACCTTCGGCCACCGGCAAGCGGAAGGCCTACTCGGACTGGAAGACACTGGGCATGGTCGTAGGAGCAGTTGCCGCGTTCATCCTGGCACTGCCCATACTGGGCTGGATACTGAGTGCCGCGGGCCTGTTCTGGGTCGTGTGCCGCGCCTTGGGAAGCCGACGCCCATTGTTCGACCTCAGCGTCTCCATCCTGTTTTCCTCGGCCATCCAGCTGGCCTTCAATGCCGGACTCGGCCTCAACCTGCCCTCCGGCTTCCTGGAAGGACTGATCTGACATGGAATCATTAACCCTGCTCATGGAGGGCTTCGCGCAAGCCCTGACTCCCATGAACCTCATGTGGGTGGTGATCGGTGCGGTCCTCGGAACGGCTGTGGGCGTGCTGCCCGGACTCGGTTCGGCAATGGCCGTCGCGCTTCTGCTTCCCATTACCTTTTCGCTTGATCCGACCGCGGCATTCATCATGTTCGCCGGGGTCTACTTCGGCGGCCTCTTCGGGGATTCGACCTCCGGGATCCTGCTGAATACGCCAGGCAATTCATCTGCAATCGCCTCCACCTTCGAGGGCCACCGCATGGCACTTGACGGCAGGGCGGCGAAGGCACTGGCCACTGCGGCCATGGGAGCCTTCATCGGTGGTCTCATTGCGACGACCGTGGTCGTCTTCTTCGCCCCGGTGCTCGTGAAGATGGCAACGGCATTCGGCCCCGCCGAATACTTCGCCCTGGCGGTCTTCGCTTTCCTCGCGATTTCCTCGGTGGTCTCCGATTCCGTGGTCAAGGGCCTGATGTCCTTGGGACTGGGTCTGGTCCTTGCCCTGGTCGGCGTGGACGGCCCGTCCGGAACGGCACGCTTCACGCTGGGCATGCCGCAGCTCTTCGACGGCATGTCCATCGTCGTGATCACCGTTGGGCTGCTGGCACTGGGTGAAGTCCTGCATATCGCCTCACGTATCCACCGCGACGAGACGGCCGTCCGGGTTGAATCCAAGGGCCGGCCGCGGCTGGAGATGCGCGATATCCGCAGGGCCATGCCTGCCTGGTTGCGCGGCACGGCATTCGGTGTCCCCTTCGGCGTCATTCCCGCCGGCGGTTCCGAGGTACCCACGTTCCTGGCCTACGGCACGGAAAAGAGGCTCGCCGCCCGCAACGGAGACACCGATTTTGGCACCATCGGGTCGATCCGGGGCGTCGCAGCCCCGGAAGCCGCGGCGAATGCCACGGCCGGCACCGCCATGGGCGCGCTTCTCGCCCTCGGCCTGCCCACCTCGGCAACCGCTGCCATCATGTTGGCTGCATTCCAGCAGTACGGAATGCAGCCGGGCCCGTTGCTGTTCGAACGCAGCGGTCCGATGGTCTGGACCTTGCTCGCGTCGCTGTTCATTGGCTTGGTCATCCTGCTGATCCTGAACATGCAGTTCGCAGTGCTCTGGGCCAAGCTTCTGCTCATCCCCCGGCACTACCTCTATGCGGGCATCGCGGTACTCTCGGTACTTGGCGTCTACGCGATCAGTTCCTCGATCATCGACCTGTGGATCCTGTTGGCCGTGGGCCTGTTGGGCTTCATGATGCGCCGCTACAAGTTCCCGCTCGCACCGGTGCTGATCGCGGTGATCCTTGGCCCCCTGGCCGAAACGGAACTGCGCCGCGCGCTGACGGTCTCGGAAGGCGACCTGTCGATCCTCATCGACAGCCCGGTCACCATGGTGCTGTACGGACTGTTGCTCATTACCCTGGTCATCACCGGTATTCAGCACCTGCGCCACAGCAAGGCTGCCCGGGGCAAGGCACCAAAATTCGACTCCGACAGGCTCGGCGTCTAGGAACCCAGCTCCCGAACCAGAAACATCCTGAAATGGGAGGTAGGGACCGTGCCCCACGGGCCCCCCCCCCAATTTT
>NZ_JBKKAP010000071.1:0-29551 GCF_046714615.1 Paeniglutamicibacter sp. | reverse complement strand
GGCCAGTTCCACGGGCCGATGGCGCCCACGACGCCGAAGGGACGGTAGTGCACCTCGGCGTAGGTCGTGCCATCGTCGACGACCACCTCGGGTTCCAAGTCGAAGGCTGCAGCGGCGCGCAGCCAGGCGGCGGCGCCTCCCACCTCGAAGCGGGCGTTGGGTCCGTTCAGCGGCTTGCCCTGCTCGCGGGAGAGCAGCACTGCCAAGGCCTCGGCGTTGGCCTCGATGGCGTCGGCCGCGCGGTTCAGCAGCGCGCGGCGTTCTTCGTGCCCCAGTGAGTCCCAGCCGGGCTGGGCCGTGCGGGCGGCGGCGATGGCATTCTCAAGGTCGGCCACCGTGTGCTCGGGTGCGCGGCCGACCACTTCGCCGGTGGCCGGGTCCAGGATCTCCCGTCCCCCGGTGGCCGGCTGGATGGCGGCAAGCAATTGCTCGGCGGTGGTGTAGCTGGCAACGGCGTTGGTTTGGGTGCTCATGGATCGTTCCCTTTTCTTGTCTCTGGATTTGCAGGAAGTCTGGTGTCGTGAAGCGGTCGGGTTGAACGCCCGGTGAAGCGTTCGCGGGTCAGGGCTGCTCGCGGTCCCCGTCGTCGGCAAGGTCGCCGCCGTGACCAACGCCCGCGTAGATCGCCGGTTGGGTCGAGCGCAGCCTGAAGGCCCACAGCAGGCCGAGGATGCCCGGGACCACCACGAGTGTGGGAAGCAGCCAACCCAGGACGCTGGCGCCCTGAAGGCCGACTAGCACGTCGAAGTTCGCGACGATCGCCCCGAAGAGGACCACGAGCGTTATCCCGGCGACCAGCGGCGCCACCACGGTGGTCCACCGTCCCAGCCCGTGCGGTTCGCTGCGGAAGTAGCCGATCACCGCAAAGCTGGTCAGCGCCATGAGCATCACCAGCCCGAACGCACCGGTGTTGGTGAGCCAGGTGAACAGCGTGAACACGGGGAACATGACATCGGCACCCGCGCCGGCAACCGCGAAGACCACCAGGACCAGCAGCGCCAGCACCGACTGGGCCAGCGAACCGACCACCGGGGCGTGGGTGCGCGGGTTGGTCCTGGCCATGGCGGCGGGAAGCACACCCTCGCGGCCCAGCGAGAAGACGTAGCGTGCCACCACGTTGTGGAAGGCGATCAAAGCGGCGAGCAGGCTGGTGATGAAGAGCAGGTTCCCGAGGGTGACGAACCACCCCGGGGTGTGGGCCGCCAGGAACCCGAAGACCAGGCCCGGACCAGCCGCCGAGTTTTCAATGACGGCGCCGTGCCCCTCGCCCACTGCCATGGCCCACGCGGAGAGTGCGTAGAAGACGGTGATGATGCCGATGGCGATCAGCGTGGCCCGCCTTGGGGTGTTCTTGGGGTCCTTGACTTCCTCACCGTAAATGGCACCGGATTCAAATCCCATGAATGCGGCAATGCTGAAGGCCAGGGCGGCGCCCGCGCCGGCGGTGAAAAGGCTTGCCGGTTGCAGCGACTCGGTGCTGATCCCTTCGGGTGCGACCTTGAATGCCAGCACGTCATAGACGATGACGACGAGGAATTCGCAGGCCACGACGATGCCCAGCACCTTCGCCGAAAGGTCCACCTTGTTCACGCCCAGGATGGCCACGACCGCCCAGCCGATCAACGCGCACACCCACCACGGGGCAGGGATCCCCCACGAGGTCCCCAGGAAATCGGCGAGTGCAAAGCCGAACATCCCGTAGATGCCGATCTGCATGGCGTTGTAGCTGACCAAGGCCACCCACGCGGCACCGATGCCGGTGGGCTTGCCCAGGCCGCGGGCCACGTAGGCGTAAAACGCGCCGGCGTTGCGTACGTGTTGGCTCATGGCCGTGTATCCTACGGCGAAGACCAGCAGCACGACGCCGAGCACGACGAAGGACAGCGGGATGCCCAGTACTCCGGTCACCGCGTAATTGCTGGTGACACCGCCGGCAACGACCGTCAGGGGTGCGGAGGCGGCGATGATCATGAAGACCAGCGCGGGTACCCCGAGCGTGCGTTTGCCCAGGCCCGGTGCCCGGGTATCCGTCGAATCGGTTGATGTTGCCATGGGGATTCCTCCTTGAAGCGTATTTACCTCCAGCCTGCGCCGTGGAGGGCACCGGAGGCTTGGCTTTGCGTGAGCAACACTTGGCGATTTGTGCAGTGTTAGCCTGCCGCCTCCCGTTCGGGCGGGCGGGACACCGTCCTGAACCCGCAGTGGCTGCTCGTGGAATCGGGTGAATTCCGGCTCCGCGCCGCCACGCGGTAGCGGTTGCAATACGACTCGTGGCACAGGAACGATCCCCCGCGCATGACCCTCCCCTCGCCGAAGGGCGGACCCTGCGGATCCAGTTCGGGGCTTCGCCTGTAGTAGCGGGGAAGGAACCAGTCGGCGCACCATTCCCAGGTGTTCCCCGCCATCTGCCACAGGCCGTGCCCGTTCGGTTCGAAGGATTCGACAGGGGCGGTGCCCGTGTACCCGTCCTCTCCGGTGTTGCGGGACGGGAACTCGCCCTGGAAAATGTTGCAGCGGTGTGCGCCACCCTCGGTGAGCGAATCCCCCCACGGATAGCGTGCGCCCTCCAGTCCTCCGCGGGCCGCGTACTCCCACTGGGCCTCGCTGGGCAGCGCACGCCCCGCCCACTCGCAATAGGCCAGCGCGTCGTTCCAGCTCACATGCACCGCCGGGTGCCCGTCGGCGGCCACCGAACCTGGACCCAGCGGTTCCCGCCAGCTGGCCCCGGGGACATCGACCCACCACGGCATCGCCGACACCGCCCGGCTGCCGGCGGGCCGGCCGGCCCCCTCACCCAGCTGGAGGTGGAACACCGCCGAGGACCCCAGGACCTCGGCCTCCGTCACGTACCCGGTTTCCGCCGCGAACAGCGCGAACGCCGCGTTGGTGACGACCGTGGCATCCATCCGGAAACCCTGCAATTGCACCGGGTGCACCGGGGTCTCGCCGTCGCCCGGGTAGCCCTCGGCGAAGTGGTCACCCATCAGGAAGGCTCCGGCCGGCACGTGGACCTGGTTGATCCCGTGCCGCGGCGCGGCCCCTGCCCGCACCGGCGCCGCGGGCAGCTGCCGGGAGCGGGCCGGGAGGCGGGTCGGGGCCGGTGATGGCTGGCAACAGGACACGTGATGCTCCTTGTCTGGGGGTGGATGGGTGGCGCCGCTAGGCGGCGGCCGTCGGCGTGGGTGCGTTGTCGCAGACCATCGCCATCTCCTGGAGCAGCGCCAGTTCCAGCGACCGCTGCAGCTCCGCGGCGCCGGGATCCCCCGCAACGTTGTGCAGTTCCTCCGTGTCGCTGCGATGGTCGTAGACCTCCACGCCGGGAGCCCCGAAGTACCTGGTCAACCGCCCCTCCCGGGTCACCACCGTGCGCATCCGCACCGGTGCTGGCAACCCGTCGATGGAAAAGGGCTGGTCCTCCTCGATCAACACCGCCTCCCGTATCGTATCTGCCGAACCGTCCAGCAGCGGGCGCAGGCTCAGGCCCTGGATCCCGTGGAACCGGCGCACCTGCGCCAGATCCAGCAGGGTGGGGGCCAGATCGGCGGTGGACACCAGGGCGTTGCTGCGCTGAACGGCGTCGGCACCGCGGCCCGGGAAGCGGATGGCCAGCGGCACCCGGGTGACCGATTCGTAGTGCACGAAGTGCTTGAGCATCAGCCCGTGGTCCCCGAACATGTCGCCGTGGTCGGAGGTGAACACGATGATGGTGTCCTGCTCCTGGCCCGAGTCCTCCAGGGCGTCGAGGATCCTCCCGACCTGCTGGTCCATGAGTTCGATCAGCCCGTACTGGGCCGCGGCAGCTCGGCGGTACTGCTCCTCGTTGACCGCGAAGGTCATGGTGGCATCCGTGTGGGGGGTCCCGCGGTCCCGGACCATGGTGCGGATGTGCTCGGGGGATGCGCTGTGGTCCTGTTCGAATCCGTTGGGCAGCGCCACGGAGCCCGGCTCGTAGAGCGCGGAGTACTCCTCGGGCGGGGCAAAGGGGTGGTGCGGGTCGGGGAAGGAGACGAAGAGGAAGAAGGGGTCCTCCCCCGCCGCTGCCTCCTTGATCCGCTCGGCCGCCCGCTCCCCGACGTAGGTGCTGGGGTGGGCCTGCAGCGGGATGGAGGTGGTGTAGACCTGGTCCCAGCCCGGCAGCGCGTCGCGCCCTGCCGCATGGCCGCCCAGGGTCCGGGGGTCAACACCGCGCCCGCGCGCCCAGTGCACCCAGTGTCCGCCCGGGGCGTCCCCGTGTCCGATGACCAGGTCGACTTCCTGATAGCCGTAGTAGTCCTCGGGCATCTGCACGTACCCGGCCTCGTGGCGCTCGCGGTTCTCCCACTGGTCCCAGCCGGCGCCCCGCTCGCGGGTGACAGCGCGCTCCACCGCGGCGTCCAGCAGCAGCGGATCGGTGTCGTGGATCTGTTCCGACTGCTCCGGCTCGAAGTCCCACCCCATGTTCTGGTGGTGGAGCTTGCCCACGGCCGCGGTGCGGTATCCGGCCCGGGCCAGCGAGCGCACGAAGGTTGAGGTTTCGGGATCCAGCGGGATCCCGTTGCACCGGGTGCCGTGGACCGAGGGCCAGCGACCTGTCAACAGGCTGGCGCGGTTGGGCATGCAGGTGGGGTTGGCCACGAAGGCGCGGTCAAAGACCGCGGACCCTGCCGCCAGGCGGTCAAGGTTGGGGGTGCGCACCTCGGTGTTCCCGTTGAACCCGAGGTGGTCGGCCCGCAGCTGGTCGGCAATGATGAACAGGATGTTCGGCCGTGGCTTGGTCATGACTGGGCCCGGCGGATCAGTGAGAGCGTGCGGGTGCGCAGTTCGGCAAACGCGGGCAGGGCCCGGGTTCCGATCTGCTCGCGTTCGGCAGGCAGGTCAACGTCGATGACTTCCAGCACCCGGGCGGGCTTGGACCCGATGGCCACGATCCGGTCCGAGAGGTAGACGGCCTCGTCGATGTCGTGGGTGACCAGCAGGATGGTCATGCCGAAGTCCTTGCGGATCTTCAGGCACAGGTCCTCGAGCTCGAAGCGCGTCTGCGCATCGACCGAGGCGAAGGGCTCGTCCATGACGAGGATCTCCGGGCGGTAGGCCAATGCGCGGGCAATGGCCACGCGCTGCTGCATGCCGCCGGAGAGCTGCCACGGATACTTGTGATCCGCCCCGGCCAGGCCGACGGCCGCCAGCGCGGTGTCGCAGCGCTCCGCCAGTTCGGCCGGGTCCAGGTGCAGGTGACGCAGCGGCAGGATCAGGTTCTTGCGCACGCTCAGCCACGGCATGAGCGAACGCGAGTAGTCCTGGAAGACCAGTGCCATTTCCTTGGGCGGGCCGGAAATTTCGCGCCCGTCGATGCTGATGGTTCCGCCGGTGCTCGGGTGCAGCCCGGCCAGGCACTTGAGCAGCGTGGTCTTGCCGACCCCCGAGGGGCCAACGATGCAGACGACTTCGCCCGCTTCCACCGAAAAGGTGAGATCCCCGATCACGTGTGCGGCGGCCGGGCCCGAGCCGTAGCTCTTGGCCAGCGACTGGACCGCGAGTCGCGGGTATGCGGTTGTTGTTTTCAAGGGTTCCTCCAAAGAATGGCGAGGTGAAAGTTTTTCTGGCTGGGGGAAAGCGGGGGCGCTCATGCGGCACGCTCCACGCGGCGCGAGCCGATGTACCAGCGCAGGACCCGGCCCTTGAGGAGCTCGAACCCGATGTTCACCAGGAACCCAATCACGCCGAGCAGCAGGATACCCGCCCACATGTCCGCGGACATGAAGGATTGCTGGGCCAGCAGCGTCATCGCTCCGATGCCCTTGGAGGACCCGAGCATTTCGGAGGCGATCATGACCACGAAGCTGACCTGCAGGCTCACCTGCATGCCGGAGAAGATCTGAGGTCCGGCCGCCGGCAGGTACACGCGCACCATCCGCTCGGTGCGGGTCAACCGGTAGACCGAGCACACGTCCTTCAACGAGCCGTCGATCCCGCGGATGCCGTCCATGGTGGCAATGAGCGTGGGGAAGAATGCTGCCAGCGCGATGTTGGCCACGCGCATTTCGGTGCCGAAGCCAATGAGCGTGATGACGATCGGGATCATCGCCACCGGCGGGATCCCGCGGAAGAAGTGGATGGTCGGTTCGAACATCCAGCGGACCGGAGGGACCATGGCCAGCACGAAGCCGATGACCACACCCGCGGCGATGCCGATGAGGAACCCGCTGAAGAGGTTGCCCATGCTCAGCAGGACGTCGGAGGTGAAGTGTTCAAAGAGCCACAAGTCCGTGAAACGTTGGAGGATCACTTCCAGCGGCGGGAAGAAGCTGTTGGTCGAATTTGCCGAGAACGTCCACCAGGCGGCCAGCACGGCCAGCGGGCTCGCGACACCCAGGATAACCAGTAGTGCCTTGTTTTTCACAGTGATACCTCCCGGTGGGACGGATGCCAGTGCAGGGCCCTGGCCTCGGCCCAGGAACTGGCCCCGTGGAAGGCCAGTCCCAACAGGCCCAGGACGAAGACCAGGGCGTAGAGGGTGTCGAAGTTGCCGGCGGACTGGGCCTGGTAAATGGAACGGCCCAGGCCCGGGGCCCCGCCCAACAGCCCCGCCACCACGGCGATGACCAGGGCGGTGGGCGCCGCAACGCGCATGGCGGTGCCAATGAAGGGGCTTGCGCTGGGCAGCACGATCCGCGTCTTGATCTCCAGCGGACCCATGCCGTACGAGCGTGCGGTGGCCAGGGCGACCGGATCGGTGTCCTGGACGCCGGAAGCGGTTTGCATCACGATCGCCAGTGAGCAGCCAAAGGCCACCAATACGAAGGCCATCGGCCAGGTCGGACCCAGGACCATGACGGCCAGGGGCAGGATGACGATCGGCGGGATGGGCTTGAGAAACTCAAAGACCGCCAGGGTCAAGGTCCTCACCAGCGTGGAGGTGCCGATCAGGATGCCCAGGACTACCCCCAGCACGGCGCTGAAGACAAGTCCGGCAAGGGCAATGAGGATCGTCACTGACAGTTCGGACCAGAACGCCTGGCTTCCGAGCAGTGCTGCCAATTCGGCGGCAGTTTGGGGAACCGACGGGACCGCTTCCCCGAAGACCTTTCCCACGGAAACCCCCTGCCATGAGGCCAGTACGATGATGGCGCCGGCGACGCCGTACAGGGCCTGGGTCCCGCGCGAATCGCGCTTGGGAAGGACCAGCAGGCCGTTGGGGACCCGGCTACCTGTCGTTGAGGATGAGGCTGTCATCGATCGCGACCTCCTTCGGAAGGAATCCGAGTTCGGCCAAGCGCGTGTTGACGCGCTGGATGTCTTCGAGACGGACCTCGGTGGGCCAGAACGTCAGGGCCGAGTTCTTGACGACCTCCAGCGGGGTGTCGGTCAATGTCGCGGCAACCTCCTGGGCCTCGTCGTGGTGCTCGTTGGCGTAGGCGTTGGCCTTGTGGATGGCCCGCGCGAAGGCGCGCAACTGCTCGTTCTTCTTGGTTGCGGTGGAATCCCCGGCGACCCAGAGGCCGATGGCGCCGCGCTCGAAGAATTCCACGCCCGGCGAGGCGAGGACCTTGCCGCCGGCGGCAACCGCCTTGGACGTGAACGGGGCGACCAGCCCGGCAGCATCGATGCGGCCCTGGGCCAGGGACTGCACGGCGGAGGAGAAGTCAAGGACGATCCAGTTGATCTTGGACGGGTCCCCGCCGGCTTCCTGCACGGCGCGCGTGATGGTGACCTCGAGCTGGGCCTTGCGGGCCGGGACCGAGACGGTCTTTCCCTCGAGCTGCGCCGGCGAGGTGATGGGCGAGTCCTTCCCGACGATCAAGGCGGTGTCGTCGATCAGCGTCAGGTCGCCCTGTTCCAGGGCCTCGTCGGCGTAGCCGTCGGCTGCGGCGACGATCTTCAGCGGCACGCCCTGGGCCAGGGCGTTGAACATCGGGATCGAGGGGGTGTAGGTCAAGTCCAGCTGCCCGCTCTGTGCCGCGGCGACGCCGGCGGGCGGGTTGGCCACCACGGAGGTCTCCACGACCAGGCCCTCGTCCTTGAAGTAGCCCTTGGACTTGGCCAGTTCGATGGCGGCATCGGAGGTCAGCCCGATGGTGCCGACCTTCAGGGTGGCGCTGTCCCCGGAGGCCGGGGCCGCGTCGCTGCCGGAGCCGCAGGCGGCCAGGGCCAATGTCAGGGAGCCCACGGCGAGCAGTGCCATGGAACGTAGGGAAGTCTTCATTGTTGCTCCTGGTTTCTTGGTGCGCCACAGCATTGTGGGTCGCTTTGGTTGGTTGTTCCCGGCTCGGTGGACGAACGGTTCATTCAGGTGGCCGAGTGCACGAGTGTGCCGTTGGAAATCGTGTGGGTCGCGGGATTGGTCCGCAGCGCGCGGATGTCCCGGTCGATGGGGTTTGCCAGGATGCACAGGTCCGCGAGGTAGCCGGGGGCGATCCTGCCCTTGCGGTGTTCGGCGTGGTCCTGGCGTGCCGGTTCGATGGTCATCATCTCCAGCGCCTGGGCGAATCCCACGCGTTCGGGATCCGTGGCCGCCCCTGGCCCGGCGGTGGTGTCCCGGGTGACCGCGGCGATGACCGATTCCCTCCAGTCCGGCGTGGTCACCGGGGCATCGGAGGCAATGTTGGTGCTGACGCCGGCCGAGAGCAGGGAGGCGAGCGGTTGCTGCGCGTCGAACCTTTCGGCCCCCAGGATCCTTTTCATCAGGGCCCCGGCCTCGGAGCGGATGCTCGGGTTCGTGCTCAGCCCCACCCCGTGGCGCCGGAAGGTGTCGATGGTCCCGGGTCCCTGGAGGGCACCGTGGATGATGTAG
The DNA here is from genome assembly GCF_046714615.1 of Paeniglutamicibacter sp. NCBI lineage: Bacteria > Bacillati > Actinomycetota > Actinomycetes > Micrococcales > Micrococcaceae > Paeniglutamicibacter > Paeniglutamicibacter sp. Next base: position 20,781 of record NZ_JBKKAP010000071.1, on the reverse strand, counting down.
TGCCGTGCGTCGCGCGGGTTCTTGTCCTGGGCTGCGACGATGGCCCGCAGCGCGGCGTCCGTCGCCGCGTCCCCGGTGGCATGGATTCCCGCCTGGAACCCGGCGTCGTGGATGCGGGCAATGATCCGGTGCAGTTCGGCCTCGCGCTCGGCTTCGGTGTTCCCGGCGATGACCATGGAACCGTGGCTGTGGCCGCAGGGGGTCTCATAGGGTTCGGACATCCAGGCCGTACCGGAGCGCGGGATGCCGTCGGCGAAGACCTTGACCCCGGCGATGCGCAGCAGCTCATCGCTGATGCCGCGGCGCAGAAGGGATCCCGGAAGGTCCGAGGCAAGGCCGGTGACGACGTCGTGTTCGTTGGCGCCGCCCGTGGAGGAAAACAGCAGCAGCACGTTGATGCGCATGCTCAGTTCGTTCCCTTCGGCCAGGTCTGCCAGCAGTCCCAGGCTTCGCGTTCCGCTTGACCCGCCGAAGAGCCCATCGCCCCCGGGCCCCAGGCCCGGTTCGGTCAGGGAGGTGATGCCCAGCGCGTGCAGGCGCTGCTGGTGCTTGAGGATGCATTGGCGCACTTCGGCGTTTCCCAGGGCAGGGACGACCTTGCCGGCGAGTTCGACCGCGGCGTCCACGAGCAGGCCGTTGGCGCGGCCGTCGTCGAAGGTGCCGACCACGCCGTCCGGGTAGCCCCGCGTCCAGGAGTCCAGGGAGGCCAGGCGTGCAGCGGTTTCATTGAGCAGAAGCTGGTGTCCGGTCTGGTCGTAGGCGACCAGCGGGGAATCCGGGCGCAGTCCGAAAATGCATGCGGGACCGCCGCCGCCCAGGATCGCCTCGTCCCAGCCTTGTGCGCGGATCCATCCGTCGCTCCCGGGGACCGCGTCCCGGAGGATGGCTGCGACCTGCTCCCAGGTCCCGGCGACGTTGCCGCCCACCGAGAGAGTTCCGTGTGCGGAGACCGCCGATTCCACGAAGTGCAGGTGGCCGTCGTTGATTCCGGGCAGGACTGCTCCTCCCTGTGCGTCGATGACGCGGGTCGAGGGGCCGATGAGGTCCGCAACCCCCGCATCGCCGATGGCCGAAATCTGCGGGCCGGTGATGGCCATGGCGGTGGCGTTCCCAGCCGCTTCTCCGGCGCCATGGAGCTGCCCGTTGACGATAACGGTGTCCGCGCCGTGACTGGTCTTCGTCATGTGGTTGCACTCCCCTTTCCTGGAATTTCCGTGCCTGGATGTGATTCAGATAACGTGACAAGTAGAGTATGTCGCATGACTTAGTCGTTTGACCATAAGTTTCGGAAAGTTTCTTTCCACGTCCGGACGAGGGGGGTCCGTAGGATGGAATACAAGTTGCTCAGAAAGGCGCCCACCAAGATGGCCCACGTTTCCATAGAAGATCGCAGCCACCAGTTTGTGGAGGCGGCCGCACGGGTAATTGCACGCGAAGGGATCGCCGCGGCAACGACCCGCCGAATCGCCGCGGAGGCCGACGCGCCGCTGGCCGCGCTTCACTATTGCTTCCGCAGCAAGGACGACCTGCTTGACGAGGTCTACAATTTCCTGAGCCGGGACTACGCCCGGGAGCTGGCACCCATGGACAGCGGCCTGCCTCTGGAGGAATCCGTTCGCACCCACGCGACGCGGATTTGGCGCCGCATGCTGAACACCCCGCACGAGCAGGTCACGACGTTCGAACTCCTGCTGCGCCGCAACCGGCTCAAAACCCAGGACGAGGTGGAACGGGCCGCAGCAATCAACCGGTCGATGTACCAGGGCTGGGTCGATTCGACGGTCGCAATCTTCACCGACGGCGCTCGTGTCTCGGGCGTGCAGGACCCCCAGGACATGGACATCATTGCGCGTTCCTTCATCGCAAACATCGATGGCATCAGCCTGCAGCACCTCTCGGATCCCAACGAGGAACGGTCATGGAAGCTGCTCGAGATCCTGATCGACTCGATCGTCTTTCAGATACTCAAGCGGAATGCGGTGGGCGAACAGCCGTAGGCCGCACGGAAGAGCCTGCTGAAGTGGGCGCCGTCGGGCAGTCCCCACCGCGCGCCGATGGCCCCCACCGGAACGTGCAACTGCATGGGGTCCTCCAGGTCGCGGCGGCACCGTTCCAGGCGACGTGTCCGAATCAGTTCGGCCACGGTATGGCCGGTTTCGCCGAATAGCTTGTGCAGGGACCGCAGGGACATGAAATGGGCGGCGGCAACCGACCCGGGAGCCAGCTCCGGGTCCACCAGGTGGTCATCGATATAGGCCTGGATCGCCTGCACCTGGCGCAGCCGCGTCCCGTCGCCGAGCGTGCCTCGATCATGGATTTCGCTGGCCAGCATGCTCCCGGCGATGTCGACGGCATTGGCCGCCAGGCGCCGCCCCACGGGACCGGCCAGCTGCGGGAGCATCTGTGCCAATTGCACCAGGAACGGCGTTACGGCGCGCCCCAACTGGTTGTGGGAGCCAAAGCCCACGGCCGTCAATTCGGCGACGTCTCCGGCGGGAAGCCCCAGCAGGTGTTGCGGAAACATCAGCACCAGCGTGCGGAAGTCCTCGTCAAACAGCATCGAGTAGGGCCGCTGCGTGTCATAGATGGCCATCTCCCCGGGGCGAAGCACGGTCTCCCTGCCGCCCTGGAGGAGCAATCCGTGGCCGGCGAGCTGCAGGTTGATCTTGAATCGCGGGACATCCCCGGCGGCAACCAATTCCTCCGTCCGGCGGATCACATGGGCAGAGGCGGCGACCTCCATGACCCCGACCTGGCCCAGCTGGGTTCCAGAGACCGTTCCCTCGAACGGCTGGGCACCGACGGGCTCGGAGCACAACGGGACGAAGGCGCTCGAAACCAGCGCCTTCCACGAGCTGAACGAATCCACATGCTGCACCTGGTACACGAGCGAGCGACCTTTCCCCATTCCGGCCACGCCCCGTCCGCTCCGACAAAACACGGGCGGGGTGAGTGACGTCACATGGCAGCCAATGTACGCGGAAAATCCGGCCATGTCACGTTTTTTCTCTGGTCGTAGGTTTTAAATCGGTGTCCCGGCTCACCCGGCCTGCAGCAGCCCAAGATGTTGATCCAACTGGGCCCGCAGTTGTGCCGGATCGTTGAACCCGGCATCCAGGACCGCCACCACCTGGGACCCCAGCATGAATGTCAGCAGCGCTTCCGCCGCAACCTCATCCACGACGTCCCCGCGCAGCGAGCCCTCATGCCGCGCCTGCGCAATCCAGCCCCTGATCCAGTTGCGCCACTGAAGCATGGCCTCGTCGTTGAGGGCGGCGAATTCCGGCTCGTGGATGGCAATCTGCCAGAACGGGATCACCACCCGGGCCTCGTCAAGGCGCTCCTCGTCCACGGGAAGGACCTCCATGGCGAAGGCACGAAGCGCCTGCAGGCCGGCCAACTCCCTGGTCGAGGCCCGCACCCGGGCATTGGTGCGCCCGAAGACGTGCGTGAAGGTTGCCCGCATCAGGCTGGCCCGGGTGGGGAAATATGGCTTCAAGGCCCCATTGGCGAATCCGGCCTCGGCGGCAATGTCGCGCAGGGTCACTCCGTCGAATCCCCGGCGGGCAATGACCCTCCAGGTGACCTCGACGAGTTCCAGGCGGCGAGCATCATGGTCGACAATCTTTGGCATGTCGCCCATCCTACGGGCACCGGCCACCAACCCCCGACCCGACGCCCGGGAACCCGGACCCCTTGCCACGGCGGGCAATCATGGTTATTCTCTACAAGCAGAGAATAAAAACGTGGCGCACGTCACCGGAACCAGTCGTGCGCGTCTCGCTCACCCCCCTCCCCTGAAAGGGCAAGCCATGACCCTCAGCAACGCCACCGACCAACACACCAACTTCGGCGCCTACTCGCTGGCCACGGAACAGGAAATCGAAACAGTGCGAGCCATCCTGGCCGAGAACGGACATTTCCCGGACTCGGCCCGCGTGGCGTACCTGGGACTTGAGGATCCGAGACGCGACGCCGAAGGCACCGATCGCCGCTTCCGCGCCTTCATCCTCGATGTCGCAGGCAACCGGCCCAAGGACGTTGTGGTCTCGGTGACCCGCCGCCAGGTGGAAAGCGTCATCGAACTTGATACCGCCGCCAGCGGCGAGCTGCCGGTCCTGGAAGAGGAATTCGAGGTTGTCGAGGAGCTGCTCGCGCAGGACCCGCGCTGGCTCGAGGCCCTGGCCAAACGGAATCTCGACGTGAAGAACGTGCGCGTCGCCCCGCTCTCGGCCGGCGTGTTCGAGTACCCGGAGGAATCGGGCCGCCGCATCCTGCGCGGGCTGGCGTTCGTGCAGAACCACCCGGAGGACTCGGCCTGGGCCCACCCCGTCGACGGACTGGTCGGCTACGTGGACGTGGGCAACCGCAGCGTGGATACGGTCATCGACCTGGGTGTCGTGCCGATCCCCGCCGAACATGGCAACTACACCGACCCGGAGCTGACCGGCCCGCTGCGCACCACGCAAAAGCCGATCTCCATCACCCAGCCGGAGGGCCCCAGCTTCACAGTCACCGGCGGCAACCACGTCGAATGGGAAAAGTGGAGCCTGGATGTTGGATTCGATGTGCGCGAGGGCCTGGTGCTGCACAACATCTCCTTCGATGACAAGGGCGCACCGCGCCGCATCCTGAACCGCGCCTCCATCGCCGAGATGGTTGTCCCCTACGGGGACCCTTCCCCGGTGCGCAGCTGGCAGAACTACTTCGACACCGGCGAATACCTGGTGGGCCAGTTCGCCAACTCGCTCGAGCTGGGTTGTGACTGCCTGGGCGAAATCCACTACATCTCCCCCGTGGTCTCCAACGCCCGCGGCGAGGCACGCACCATCCGCAACGGCATCTGCATGCACGAGGAGGACTATTCGATCCTTTCCAAGCACTCGGATTTGTGGAGCGGCATCAACTACACCCGCCGCAACCGCCGCCTGGTGATCTCCTTCTTCACCACCATCGGCAACTACGACTACGGCTTCTACTGGTACCTCTACCTCGATGGCACCATCGAGTTCGAGGCCAAGGCCACCGGCATCGTCTTCACCAGCGCCCTGCCCGACGGTCAGACCGCGTACGCCTCCGAACTCGCGCCGGGACTCGGCGCCCCCTACCACCAGCACCTCTTCGGAGCCCGGCTCGACTTTGCCCTCGATGGCGGCCCGGGCCGCGTCGAGGAAGAAGACGTGGTCCGTGTTCCCACAGGCCCGGAGAATCTGCGCGGCAATGCCTTCTCCCGCAAACGCACCCTCCTGGCCCGCGAGTCAGAGGCCATCCGCGACGCGGACGGGGCCAAGGGCAGGACATGGGTCATCTCCAACCCGGAATCTGAGAACCGCCTGGGCCACCCGGTCGGCTACAAGCTGCATCCGCAAGGCAACCCCACGCTGTTGGCCGACGAGGGTTCCTCGATCCACCGCCGTGCCACCTTTGCCTCCAAGGCGCTGTGGGTTACCCCGTCCACAGAGGACCAGCGCTACCCGACCGGCGACTTCGTGAACCAGCATGCCGGCGGCGGCGGCCTGCCCGAGTGGGTCAAGGCCGACCGCAACATCGACGGTGAGGACGTGGTCCTCTGGCACACCTTCGGGCTCACGCACTTCCCGCGCCCCGAGGACTGGCCCATCATGCCGGTGGACACCGTGGGGTTCAAGCTGCGTCCCGAGGGCTTCTTCGACCGCTCGCCGGTGCTGGATGTCCCGGCCCCGGCCACTTCCAAGTCCTGCCACTCATAGGGCAAATGCCATGACCACGCATCTGGCCGCTAGCGCATGGCCCGCACCGCGGATCGCGGCGACAGCGCAGCTCCGCGCCCGCCGGGCCACGGGGTCCCAGGTCTTTGCCCGGATCGTTGCCGCCCTGGCGGTGGCAATGGCAGCGGGGCATGTGTGGGTCATGCTGCTGTTCCCGCACGGGCCGTGGGTGGGCACAGCACTGGTGGCCATGGTGTTGCTGTGCCTCAAGTGCGCACACCGGGCCTGGAGAAACCCGGCGGCCCTGGTCGAGCTGCTGGCCATGTCCGCGCTCATGGCCGTGGCACACACGTTCATGTCGTTGGGCATCCATGAGCACCGGCACGGTGGCGAGGGCACCGTCGCGGCGGCCGCCGCCGGTGCGACCGCGATGCTGGGCATTGCCGCGGCCGAGCTGGTGCTGGTCATGCTCTGCGGGATCGGCATGCGGCTGGCCACTGCTCACACCGCCCCCGGCGGCGTCCGGGCATGCCGGTAGGTTGCTGCAACCGCGGCGGCTCGGCGCTCAGCGTTCGAGCCGTGCGGCAATCCCACCCAGCAGCAGGTCAAGGGCGAAGCGGTGGTTTTCCTCGTCCATCACCTCGGCCATCATCTGCACCGATGCCACGGCCAACGGGTACTGCTGCGCCGAGACCTCCGCGTAGCTGCGCACCCAGGCATCGTCGTCCTGCGCGGACTTCTCACCCAGCAGCACCAGACCCGCGCTGAAGCCGGTCCACGCGAGCATGAAGTCGCCGCAGGCCCGGTAGACCAACACTGCCTCCCGGTGCTCGAAGCCCGCCCGATCCAGGGCGGCAAGCATGGCCTCGATGAATTTCAGCTCTCCCTCCTGCCGCGTCACGCGCAGGGCGGCCAGCGTGGCGACCTGCGGGTAGCGCAGGAAGCTCGCCCGGGTCCGCAGCATCAGATCCCGCAGCGAATCGTCCCAGCGCGGGCTCGGGTCGTAGCCCTCCATGCCCCTGGCAATGACGCGGTCGGCGAGCGCCAGCAGCAGTTCATCCTTGTCGGCGAAGTGGCGGTACAACGCCGTTGGGTCTGCACCGAGATCCCTGCCGATCTTGCGGAAGGACAGGGCATCGGGTTCGGTTCCGCCGGCGAGTTTGAGGCAGGTCTCAAGGATGACCTCTCTGCCCAAGCCCTGGGCGCGGCGGCGCGGGGCGGTCGTCTTGTCGGCGGGCTTTTCGGTGTTCATGCCGGTGCGATTCCTTTGCCTGTCCCTAAAGTCAACACTGTTGACTTTAGGCCATGACTGAGATTTTATGAACGGAAACACACGTGACGCATTTCGCGGCCACCACCGCATCCGATCGGCGAGAGGGCACTAGTGGGCGAGAGCTGGCTATTTCATTCGGGCACCATCTTTGACGGACACACCGTCCTGGACCCGGGCAGCGCCGTCGCCGTGCGCGAGGGCCGCATCCTGGCCGTGGGCCCCGAAGCGCAGGTCCGCCAGGCACTGCCGGATCCTGGGCACGATGTATCCCTGGAAGGCCGGGCACTGTCCCCCGGATTCACCGACGCGCATGTCCACACCCTGATGGGCGGAGTCGAGTCCCTGGCCTGTGACCTCACCGGGGCCGCAGGCATCGATGCCACGCTGGCCACCATCGCTTCATACTCCGCAAGCAACACCGAGGACTGGATCACCGGCGGAGGCTGGTCGATGAGCGACTTCCCCGGCGGCACCCCCACGGTCGAAGTGCTGGACCCGATCACGGGCCAGACACCCGCTTACCTGATCAACCGCGACCACCACGGCGCCTGGGTCAACACCGCCGCCCTGGCCCTGGCCGGGATCACCTCGGCCACTCCCGACCCCCAGGACGGGCGCATCGAACGCGACGGCCAGGGAAATCCCACCGGAACCCTGCACGAAGGTGCCATGGACCTGGTCAATCGGTTCATCCCCTCCCGCGACGCAGCGACCCTGCGCGCGGGGTTGTTGGCCGGCCAGGCGTACCTGCATTCCTTCGGGATCACCGGTTGGCAGGAAGCAATCCTGGGCACCTACGCCGGGTACAGGGACGGATCGGAAATCTACCGCGCCCTATATGACGAAGGAAAGGTGAGCGGCCAGGCCGCCGGCGCCCTCTGGGTTCCCCGCGAAACCACCCTGGCGGACGTGCCGGAGCTGGTCGAGGACTTCCTGGCCCGCCGGCAGGAAAACGCCGCGGCAGGGTTTCGCACCACCACCGCCAAGATCATGGTCGACGGGGTCGCGGAGAACCAAACCGCCGCGATGCTCGATCCCTACCTGCGCACCTGCGCCTGCGGCCCCGACGCCACGGGCTCCACCGGGCTGCGCTACCTCGCCCAGGAGGTGCTGACCGCGGTGGCGGTCGCACTGGATGAGGCCGGCTTCGACCTGCACGTCATCGGCGACGGTGCCGCACGGATGGGACTGGATGCACTCGAAGCGGCTCGGTCCGCCAACGGCTTCACCGGCGGACGACACCACCTCGCCCACCTGCAGGTCATCCACCCTGACGACATTGCCCGCTTCGGGGCACTGGGTCTGGGCATCAACGCCCAGGCGCTTTGGGCCTGCAACGACGACCAAATGACGGAGCTGACCACCCCGTTCCTTGGGGAGGAACGGACAGGCCGGCAGTACCCCTTCCGCTCCCTGATCGACGCCGGTGCGCACCTGGCCATGGGATCGGACTGGCCGGTCTCCACCCCCAACCCCTTCGGGGCCATCCACGTCGCGGTGAACCGTACGCACCCCGACTACCCCGGGGCCGAAGCGTTGGTCCCCCGTCAAGCCATCACCCTGTTGGAAGCCATGCGCGGCTACACGCAGGGCAGCGCCTGGATCAACCGCGATGCCGAGGGCGGATCCCTCCTCCCCGGGTCCCGCGCCGACATCATCCTGCTGGACCCGGACCCATTCGCCGTCGACACCCCCGAATTGCATGCCGTGGGGGGTGGAACTCACCCTCGCCGCCGGTCACGCGGTCTTTGCCCGTGCCGCGGCACGCCTCTAGGGCCACCGGTTCCCCGTCGAAACCTCCCCCGCCCGCAAGCAATTTGCACGCAAACGCCTCGTTCGCATCTTTCATGCAAGGAAACTCCATGAGCAGCATTCCTGCCACGTCCAACGGCATCCCCGTCTCCTACGACCGCATCGAGGCGACCATCGAGAAGACAGCCATCGATGCCGCGCTCAGCGGCACCACCTACTCCCCCTATTGGCTCGCGCATCCGGACCGCCCCGCGGCCCTGCCCGCGCTGGAAGGCAACCTCGCCGCCGACCTGCTGGTGGTCGGCGGCGGCTACAGCGGGCTGTGGACCGCGCTGCTGGCCAAGGAACAGGACCCCGACCGAGAGGTCGTTCTCATCGAGGCCGAAACCGTGGGGTGGGCGGCGTCGGGGCGCAACGGCGGATTCTGCGAGGCCTCCCTGGTCCACGGCGAATCCAACGGCGAGAGGCACCTCCCCCGGGAAAACAAGCGGCTGGCCGAGCTCGGCGCGGAAAACCTGGCCGGCATCATCAGGACCGTCGAAAAATACAAGATCGACTGCGATCTGGAAGACGGCGGCGTGCTGAACGTCGCCACCGAGAAGCACCAGGTGCCATGGCTCGAGGAAGAGGCAGCCAGGAACCCGGAAATCGTTGCCATGGACGCCCGGGAAGTGCGCTCCCACATCGACTCCCCGCTCTTCGAAGGCGGAAACTGGGACAAGCACACCACTGTCCTGGTCCACCCGGCAAAGCTCGCCTGGGGCCTGCGCCGGGTGTGCCTGGAACTCGGCGTGAAGATCTTCGAACACACCAGGGGCGAGGAGCTCACCTCCACCCCCGCCGAGATCCGGGTGCGCACCGGCGCCGGGAACGTGACCGCCCAACGAGTCGCCCTGGCCACCAACGCCTTCCCGTCCCTGCTCAAGCGCCACCGGCTGCACACCATCCCGGTCTACGACTACGCCCTGATGACCGAACCGCTCACTGCCGCCCAGCGCGAGGCCATCGGCTGGAAGGAAAACATTGGCCTGTCGGACATGAACAACCGCTTCCACTATGCCCGCCCCACCATCGACGAGGACGGCGGCTGGCGCCTGCTCTACGGCGGCTATGACGCGATCTACCACTACGGCCGGGAGGTCAAGACCCAATACGACAGGCACGATGAGACCTTCAGGAAGCTGGCCGCGCACTTCATCGGCACCTTCCCGCAGCTGGAGGGGATCAGGTTCTCCCACGCCTGGGGCGGGGCCATCGACACCTGCAGCCGCTTCTTCGCCTTCTTCGACACGTCCCACCAGGGCCGGGTCGCCTACTGCGCCGGATTCACCGGCCTGGGAGTCGGTGCCACCCGCTTTGGCGCGCGCGTCATGCTCGATCTGCTCTCGGGCGCCAAGACCGAGCTCACCGGGCTGCAGATGGTCAGAAAGAAGCCGCTGCCCTTCCCTCCCGAGCCCGCGGCATGGGTAGGCGTAAAACTCATGATCAACGGCCTGGTCAAGGCCGACCGCAACGAGGGCAGGCGCGGCCCGTTCCTCAAGGTCATGGACGCGGCGGGCATGGGGTTCGACTCGTGAGCGCCAAGGAATTCCCGCAGCTGCTCGGCGGCCAGGCCCTGCGCGTGAACAGGGTGCCACTGAACCCCGAACCCGTGTCGACAGAGCATGTATCCGGCGAGCCAGCCACCACTGCCACGGTTCCCCTGGGGACACTGGCGGGGACCGAATTCGGGATCTGGGAGATGGGCGTCGGCTCCGTGTACGATGTGGAGGCCGAGGAAATCTTCGTCGTCACCGCCGGGCACGGCACCGTGGTCATCGAGCCCTTCGACGGCCACCCGGCACGCACCGCCGATCTGGTCCCCGGCACCGTCATGCGTCTCAGTGCCGGCATGAAGACGACCTGGACCGTCACCGAGCCACTGCGCAAGATCTATTTCACCGTCGCCGATGAGCCCCGCGGCAGCGAATGAGCCCCCTCGAGCGGGGCCGCCTGCTACATTGCGGCCGACAGCGTTTGAATCACGCGCGGTCGATCGCGCACCACGGAACACAACACCAGATCGGCCCGATACCCCACGCCCAGGATTCCCCGGTCATCCAGACCCGCGGCAACCGCGGGATTCGCGGTGACCATGGCGATGGCGGCCGGGAGCGTTGCGTGGCCCAACCGGGCGAGTTCGAAGGCGGCAGTCAGCAGGCTCGAGGGCAGGTAGTCCGAGGCCAGGATGTCCAGCACCCCCGCTTGCGCGAGTTCCAGGGCCGAGACGTTCCCCGAGTGCGATCCCCCGAGCAGCACGTTGGGCGCCCCGGCAACCGTGGATATCCCCCTCAGGGTTGCGTGCCGGGCCGCGTCCAAGGTCGTGGGAAATTCGGCAATGCCGGCATGGCGCTGAACCAGCTCGTCGATTTCCCCCGGCGTCACCGGGTCATGGCCCATGAGCCTGATGGATTTCGCCGCGGCCAATTCGCCGAGCCAGGCCAGGGTCTGCTGCCTGAATGGAAGTTCCTTCTCCCGCTCGGCAATCAACTGATCCACGTGGTCCGCGGCCTGCGCCGCATCCATGTGCTGGGCCTCGCGCAGCCAGCGTTCCATCACCGTGCGGTCGCGGTACTGGCCCTGGCCCGGGGTGTGGTCCTCGTAGGAAACCAGCGGGACCTGCCCGGTGTCGAGCCGGTCGCGGAACATCTCCACGCCGCCGCGGCAACGGACGTCCAGACGGTGCAACACCCGATGGTCCATGCGCGGATCCAGGTAGGCATTCACCGCATCGTGCACTTCCAAGGCCCGTGGCGACCCAATCGGAATCCCCACCGCGGACTTGATTTGGAAGGACACGGCATGGAAGGCGGTGGTGACGCCGGCGGCCAGCAGGTTCCCCTCGGCCGCCTGCATCGCCAGGTCGATGGGCATGCGCGCCCCGGGACGCGGACGGTACTCGCGGGACAAGGCATCGCTGTGCAGGTCGACCATTCCCGGCACACAGAGTTTCCCGCCGCCGTCGACATCCGCCGCCAGGCCGGACGGATGGTCCCGGACCTCCTCGATGACCCCGCCGACCACGCTGATCAATTGGTCCTCCAGGATACGGCCCCCGGCGAGCGCCCGGACATGTCCCAGGGTGTAGCTGGCTACCACTTGCCGACCTCGGTCACGACATCAAACACGTCGGGGCGCAGGTAGCTTTCCACGTACTCGAGCTTGTGCCCCGATTCGGCACAGGACACCAGCCCGCGCAGCAGGATCTGCGGCGGGCGGCCCCGCAGGCCCAGCACCTTGGCGACCTCCGCCGGCGGCGAGGCGAGCCTGCTTTGGCTCCATTGCCGCACCGGCGTGTAGCCGTACTGCCGGCGCAACACCGTGTCCAACGATTCTTCCGAGCCCATGGCCGCGGCCAGGCGCGGCACCCGGGCCGCGGGAAGCACCGAGACGGCGGTGCTCACCGGGGCACCGTCGATGAAGCGCACACGCTCCAACACCGCCACCTGCGCGTTGGCCGACAGTCCCAGGATCTCGCGCTCCGTCGTGCTGGCCGGGCGGGTGGTGGGCTTGCTGTTTTCGGTGCGCGGGTCCGCACCGGAGGCGCGGACGGTGCGGGTGAAGGACGGGGCGATGTCCGGGCCGATCCGGTACTCGTAGCGCTTGGTGCGGAAGGTTCCGCTGCCCTTGACCCGGCGGATCAGCCAGCGGCGTTCCAGTTCCTCCAGCGCGGCCCTGATGGTCTGCCGGTTGACGCCGAAGAGGGCACCCAGCTCGTGCTCGGAGGGCAGCGGTCGCTGCAGGGGAAGGTCCGCATATTGCTCCAAGATCTGTTGGGACAACTTTAGGTAGGTGGCTTCTGCTTGCATACCATGATCCTAACCCAAGACCGCCAAAAATCCTTATGAAACAAGGGAATAAACGTTGGGTGAACAATCGGCAAACGACCCCAATCTGTCTAGACAAATGTCTTGAGCGACGGCCATGCTGAATAGGACGGCCACCGAAGCCCGACTTCGAAGCCAATCCCCTCGACCACCACCGCAGAACAGGTCTCCCCCATGAAACGCAAGACACTCGCATTCACCGCTGCCCTGGCCGCCGCCGCCCTGCTCACCGCCTGCGCCCCGGCAGAACCCGAAGTCACCGCGGCCGGATTCCCCGCCGAAATCGTCATCGGCGCCATCCCGAACGAAAATTCCGCCGACCTCACCGGCACCTACGAACCGCTGATCAAGATGCTGGAGGCCGAGACCGGGTCCACGGTGAAGCTTCAGCAGGCCAGCGACTACGCGGGCATCGTCGAGGGCATGATCGCCGACCGCGTTGACGTCGCCTTCCTCGGCCCGTTCTCCTATGTCATCGCGACCACCAACGAGGCCGACATCAAACCGCTCGGCGCACTGGCGGGCGAAAAGGGCGAACCCTCCGGTTACCACGCCCTGGGCATCACCCAGGGTGACAACGCCGGGGTCAACGACATCAAGGACTTCGCGGGCAAGGACACTTGCTTCGTCGACCCGGGCTCCACCTCCGGGTTCCTCTACCCCTCGGCCGGCCTGATCGAGGCGGGCGTCGCAGCCAGCGGCAAGGAATCGGACATCAGCGCCGCCCTGCAGCCCATCTACGCCGGCGGCCACGACGCCTCGGCCCTGTCGGTGAAGAACGGCGACTGCGAGGTCGGTTTCGCGATGCAGTCCATGGTCGAGGAAACCCTGCCGGGCAAGGGCGAACTAGCCGAAGGAGACCTGAAGTCGGTTTGGACCTCGGAAAAGATCCCGGGCTCGGTCTTCGCCGTGCGCAATTCCCTGGGCGACGACGCCACCGCCAAGCTCACCACCCTGTTCGCCGAAAAGGCCAACGCCGACTACTTCGAATCCCAGGGCTACTGCCAGGACGAGGACTGCCTGATCACCGGCGAACACGCCTGGGGCGTCGTGCCTGCCACGGACGCCGACTATGACGGCATCCGCAGCGTCTGCGCCTCCACGAAGTCCGAAAAGTGCGCATCATGAGCCTGATCCAGGGGACCTTCACCGAGCAGGGGCACGACGTGGCACCCGAACCGGAAATCGCCATTCACGCGAGCGGACTGCGCAAGAGCTTCGGGGCAACCCACGCCCTGCGGGGTGTCGACCTGCAGGTGGCCAAGGGCGAAATGACAGTGTTGCTGGGGCTCTCCGGATCCGGAAAGTCCACCCTGCTGCGCTGCCTCAACGGGCTGCACCCGCTCTCCGGAGGCGAGGCAACCGTGCTCGGCGAACCGGTGCACAAGACCAAGTCACGCCGGCTCCGCGCCCTGCGCTCGCGCGTGGGCTTCATCTTCCAGCATTTCAACCTGGTCGGGCGGCTGAGCTGCCTGGAGAACGTGCTCATCGGTGCGGCGGGTCGGATCCGCGGACCGCGCTACGGCCTGCTCAGCTACACCAAGGCCCAGCGACGCGAGGCCCTGGGACACCTCGAACGCGTGGGTCTGGGCGAGCTGGCCTTCCAGCGCGCCGATTCACTCTCCGGCGGCCAGCAACAACGCGTTGCCATCGCCCGGGCGCTGATGCAGAAGCCCGAGCTGATCCTGGCCGACGAGCCGGTGGCCTCCCTGGACCCGCAGAACGCGGCAAACGTCATGGACCTGCTCTTCCAGGTCTGCCTCGAGAACCGGATCACCGTGGTGTGCACGCTGCACCAGGTCGACCTGGCCCTGGACTGGGCACACCGCATCGTGGGCTTGCGCAACGGCGAAAAGGTCCTGGACGAGGCCACCGCCACGCTCACCAAGGAGCGAGTGCTCGAGGTCTACCGGCAGCTGGACCCGGACGCGGGTGCCACAACATCGTGATTCCCACCAAGACCCGCCCGACCAATGCCCCACGGGCATCCGGCGCACCGTCGCCCCGCCGCCCCCAGTCGCTGCTTCCCCCGGTGACCCGCGAAAGGGTGACCCTCTGGATCACCCTCGCCGCACTGGTGCCGCTGACCCTGGCCAGCGCCAACCACATCGAATTCGACCTGCGCTCCCTGGGCGGCGGCTTCACCGACGTGGCAAACCTGCTCGCCCGCATGCTCCCGCCGGAGGTGAGCGAGCCCCCGCGGATCCTTGAGCTGTTGCTCGAGACGCTCATGATGGCGCTGCTGGGCACGGTGCTTGCCACCGTCATCTCCGTTCCGCTGGCCTTCCTGGCCGCGGCCAACACCACCCCGCACCCCGTGGTCCACCGTGCCGCGCGCATGGTGATCACCATGTGCCGCGCCATCCCCGACCTGGTCTTCGCGGTGCTCTTCGTCCGCGCGCTGGGCATCGGCGTGCTGCCGGGCATCCTGGCCCTGGGGCTGCACTCGGTCGGCATGATGGCCAAGCTCTTTGCCGACGCGATCGAGGCCTCCGAGGCCGGACCCCGCGAGGCCGTGCGCGCCACCGGAGCCGGGCGCCTGGGCGAACTGGTCATGGGCGTGCTGCCCCAGGTGATCCCGGCCTGGCTGGGCACCTTCATCTACCGCATCGACATCAACCTGCGCACCTCCGTGGTGCTTGGCTTTGTCGGCGCCGGGGGCATCGGCTTTGCCCTGCAGGATTCCCTGCGCGGGCTGATGTATGAAAGTGCCATGGGGATCGTGCTGATCATCCTGCTGGTCATCGCCGCCATGGAGATCCTTTCCATCGCGCTGCGCCGCACCCTGCTGAACCCGGCCGACTCCGGCCCGGCCCCCCGGGCCATCGACGCCGACTCGGCGATCAGGCCGCCGTGGACCCGGGACCGGCGGGTCCGCACCATCGCCGGCGCCGCCTTGTTCGCCTCGGTGATCTACTCGCTGGTGCACCTGCGCATCAACCCGCTCACGCCGCTGACCAACTTCGGCGAGCTCGCCGGGGTCTTTGGCAGGCTGCTGCCGCCCTCGATCGAGGGCGTGGAGGAATTGCTGCTCGTCGCGGTGGTGGAGACGCTCGCCATCGGGTTGGTCGCCACCGTCATCGGTGCGGTGCTGGCCGTCCCCGTGGGCATCCTGGCCGCCTCCAACATCTCCCCCTCGCGCCCGCTCTATGCGGCGGCCCGGGCCGTGGTGCTGGTGGTGCGGGCCATCCCGGAACTGATCCTGGCCGTCGTGTTTGTCGCGGCCATCGGGCTGGGTCCGATGGCCGGTTCCATGGCCCTGGCCGTGGGAACCGTCGGGTTCCTGGGCAAGCTGGTGGCCGACTCCATCGAGGAAATCCCCCTCGGCCCGCTCGAGGCGGTGCGTGCGGTGGGCGGCGGATGGTGGGACACGCTGCTGAACGCGGTGATCCCGCAGGCCCTGCCGCAACTGGTGGGCCACCTGATGTACATGCTGGATGTCAATATCCGCACCTCGACGGTGCTGGGCATCGTGGGTGCCGGCGGCATCGGGTTCCTGCTCATGGAATCGGTGCGCACCCTGAACTTCAACGTGGCGGGGACCATCATCCTGATCATCTTCGCCATCGTCTTCATCATCGAAAGGCTCTCCGCATGGATACGCAAACACGTCGCCTGACTCTGACGGCCCAGCTCTGGACCGGCGGCCGGGACTTCGAATCCCGTGCCCTGGACGTGCCGGATCTTGCCCCCGGAGAAGCCCTGGCCAGGATCGACCTGGCCACGGTGTGCGGATCCGACATCCACACCGTCTCCGGGCGCCGGGCCGGCCCCTCCCCCTCGATCCTGGGACACGAGGCCGTGGGCACGATTATTGCAACCGGCCCGGGCGGGGTCCGCGACTTCCAGGGCCGGGAACTTGGCCTAGGCGACAGGGTCATCTGGAGCGTCACGGTGAGCTGCGGCCACTGCGACAGGTGCACCGCCGGGCGCAGTGCCAAATGCCGTTCCCTGCTCAAGACCGGACACGAACCCCTCGATGGCCCGTGGGGATTGTCCGGCGGCTACGCCTCCCACATCCACCTGCCGCGCGGCATCACCCTGGTCTCGGTGCCGGAGGAAATCAGCGATGCCGCGGCGGCCCCCGCCGCCTGCGCCACCGCCACCGTGATGGCGGTGCTCGAGGCCGCCGGGGAACTGGGGGGCCAGCGGGTGCTGGTCAGCGGCGCCGGAATGCTGGGCATCGTTGCCTGTGCGGTGGCACGCCAGCGCGGAGCAGCATCGGTGGAGGTCAGCGATCTGAACCCGGAGAGGCTGGAACTGGCACGCGAGTTCGGGGCAACCGCAACCCGACTGGTGGGCGAAGCGCCAGCTGTTGCAGGAGCCTATGACGTGGCGGTGGAACTCTCCGGGGCACAGCCCGCGGTGCTCTCGGCATTGGATTCCCTGGATACCGGCGGCCGACTGGTGCTTGCCGGTTCCGTCTCCCCCGGGCCGGCGGTGGCCCTGGACCCCGAACGCATGGTCCGCTCGCTGCTCAGCATCACCGGCGTGCACAACTACGAGCCGCGGCACCTGCAACAGGCAATCGACTTCCTGGCCGAGACCCGGGAAACCCACGACTGGGAATCCCTGGTGGCACAGCCCCGGCCGATGGCGGAACTGGGCTCGCTCATGTTACCGCCCCAAGGCCGCACCCTGAGGAATTCCGTGACGTTCACCGCGATCTAAACGGGCAAGTCCGGAAGAACCGGCCGATACGTGCTTGCCGTCTCCGGCACACCTCGTCACCAAAAATACAGCGCAGTCCCAAGCTGCAGCAGTCCCCTGTCCGGGGGCTGAGACCCTTACGAAAAAAGGAAAACAACATGATCAAGCTAGTGGTGTTGGATATGGCCGGCACGACCATCGATGAGCACGGCGATGTCTACAAGGCGCTGGAAGGATCCGTCACGGCAACCGGTGCCACGGTCAAGCCCGAGGATCTCCAGACCTGGATGGGTGCAGACAAGACCGAGGCCATCGCGGCACTGCTGGAACTGGGCGGGGTAACCCCGAACCCGGAGCTCGTTGCACGGCAGTTTGACCTGTTCCGGGAGATGTTGGCGAAGTTCTATGCCCAGAATCCGCCCGTGGCGTTGCCGGGGGTTGAAGCGGCACTGAGGACCCTGAAGTCCCGGGGCATCAAGGTCGGCCTGACCACCGGCTTCTCACGCGATGTGGCGGGACCGATTCTTGAGGCGCTCGGTTGGGGAATCGGCGACGGCCAGTTGCTGGATGCCGTGGTGACCAGCGACGAGGTGGCGGCCGGGCGCCCCGCGCCCTACATGATCCACCGGGTCATGGAAGCAACCGGAGTCCACGATGTCCGTACCGTCGTGGCCGGCGGTGACACCGTTGTCGATCTGCTCGCAGGACACAATGCCGGCGTCCTCCCCTTGGGCGTGCTCACGGGGGCGCTTGGCCGCGGGGACCTCGAAGCCCACCCCCACTCCTGGGTGCTGGATGGGGTGGCGAACCTGCCCGACGTCATCTAATCGACGTACGACGAACCGCGGAACGTCATCCAGTCTCAGGATCCACGGGATGCCGTTCCGCGGCTGCCGCCGTCCCGCTCGGCGACGGCAGCTCCCGGGCATGGCTCCCGGGCGATGGTTCATTTCGAATCGCTACACTGTTCTGGTGGGGGACTCTTGGGGAGAAACGGCACGCAATCGATCTGGAGCTGAACCTTTCATGGGTGGACACCACCACGCAGACGTACTCGTTGACCCGGCCCGGCGCCGACGCGCGAACCTCATCCTCTGGATCCTGCTCGCCCCGGTGGGAGTGCTGGCGTTCGTGGCAACCCTCATGCTCTGGCCCAGTGACGGCATCACCACGTCGCCCCTCAACGACGTCTTTAACACTGCGAACGGCGTGGAGCTTTCCACCGGCACCGTCACCCGGACCGTGAGCGAGACCTGCCCCTCCACCGAAGGCCTGGACGAGGTCGGCGGCCAGGAACTGCTGTGCGACATTTCCTATGTCACCCCCGAAGCCGGCGGCACATCCTTCGCGCTTGAGGTACCTCCGGAAACGACCCAGTCCCGGCCGTTGGAGGCAGGGGACAAGATCAAGTACCTCGACCTGTCGCACACCACCGACACCTCCGCACCGTACGTCTTCGTTGACTTCGTGCGCTCGACCCCGCTGGCCCTGCTGGGCATCGCCTACGCGGTGGTGGTGTGCTGGGTTGCACGGTGGCGCGGACTGCGGGCCCTGGCCGGGCTCGCCGGAGGTTTGTTCTTCATCGTCAGCTTCATGATCCCGGCACTGCTCGAAGGCAAGTCCCCCATGCTCGTCGGGCTCACCACCTCCACCATCGTCATGTTTGCTGCGCTGTACTTTGCCCACGGATTTTCCGCCAGGACCTCCACGGCCCTGCTGGGCACGCTGTTCGGGCTGGGCGTCACCGCGGCCATTGCCACCTGGGCCACCGACGCGGCGGCACTGACCGGGGCCACCGAGGATTCCGCCCTGACCCTGAGCACGGTGGTGCCCGACCTCAGCCTTTCCGGGCTGTTGTTGTGCGGCTTGCTCATCGCCGGCATGGGCGTGCTCAACGACGTGACCATCACCCAGTCCTCCGCCGTCTGGGAACTGGCGGAAATCGCCCCGCATTCCACGGCCCGGCAGCTTTTCACCTCGGGGATGCGCATCGGCCGCGACCACATCGCCTCGACCGTTTACACCATCGCCTTCGCCTACGCGGGTGCCGCCCTGCCGATCCTGGTGCTGGTGAGCCTGTACGACCGACCCCTGATCGACACCCTCACCACGGGCCAGATGGCGGAAGAGGTCATCCGGATCCTGGTGGGTTCCATCGGTCTGGTGCTGGCCATTCCGGTGACCACGGCCATCGCCGTGGCCGTGGTCAAGGCCACCGGGTCAGGAACCAAGGCCACCGGGTCCGGCGCCAAGGCCGAGCGAAGCGGTTCCAAGCCGTCGGGCCGCCGCGCCCTGCAGCCGACTGCGTCCGAGGTCGACTGAGCCGCTCCCCCCGTCGCCCCGGCGCCGCGGTGCGCCTTCGCCTTCGCCTTCGCCTTCGCCTTCGGCACAGATTAACGCTAATGGTTCTTGTTTAGGTTAGAGTGGTTACTTGTACGCAACCTCCACTGGCATGAGAAGGATCGCTTCACCCATGAATCGTCGAACACTGCGCCTCATCCCCCTGGCAATTGCCGGCACCCTTGCCCTGGCGGCCTGCGGTGGAAATGCTTCAGGCCAGGAACCCGCCGCCGAGCAGGACAGGCTGCAGGTGGTCACCAGCACCACCGTCTACGCCGACCTGGTCAGCCGGATCGGCGGGGACCTGGTGGAGGCAAGCCCCGTCATCAACTCCGTGTCGCAGGACCCGCACTCCTACGAGGCCACCTCGCGCGACAAGCTCGCACTGTCCAAGGCCCAGCTCGTGGTTGCCAACGGCGGCGGATACGACGCTTTCATGGACGTCCTGGCCAAGGACCTCAAGCTTTCCGAATCCACGGTCATCAACGCCGTCGACACCTCGCCGATCGCGGCAGGGGAAGAGCACGCGGAGGAGGCCGACGAGCACGAAGGCCATGACCACGCCGCGGAGGAGGCCGCCGCGGCCGACGAACACGACGACCACGCGGGCCATGGCCACGCAGCCTTCAACGAGCATGTTTGGTACGACCTCGAATCGATGCGCCTGCTCACCGACGAGATCGCCAAACGACTGGCAGTGCTGAAGCCCGAGGCCGCCGCAACCTTCACCTCCAATGCTGCAGCCCTGAGCACCGACCTGAAGAACCTCGAAGCCAAGGTCGAGAAGCTCCACGGGTCCCTGGATGGCAAGCATTTCGCGATGACCGAGCCGGTGCCCTTCCACCTGCTTGAGGACCTGGGCATGAGCGACGCGACCCCCGAGGGCCTGAGCGAATCCATCGAGGGCGGCGGCGAGGTCTCCCCGCAGGCATTCAACGAGATGGGCAAGCGCTTCGACGCCGGGGACATCGACGTGCTGGCCTACAACACCCAGACCGAAAGCCCGCAGACCGAAAGCATCCGCAAACAGGCCGACGCGGCGAAGGTGGCTGTCATCGACTTCACCGAGACCCTGCCGGCGAACACCGACTACGTGTCGTGGATGGACTCGAACATCCGTGCCCTGGAGTCCCTGGCCAAGTAGCCCGATCCCAGAGACAAAAAGTGGCGCCCAGGGGGGGGGACCCCGCGGGTAGCCCCCCCGACGGCCGCG
>NZ_JBKKAP010000070.1:0-6184 GCF_046714615.1 Paeniglutamicibacter sp. | reverse complement strand
CCTAATGGTTTGTGGGTCCGTGCCCCACTGGGGGTACAATAATTGGCCCCAAGGGGTGTGCGGCACCAAACGGCCCCCAACACCCATTGGCGCTTAAACCCGGGGCTGACCGGCCGCGACGACCTAGGAATCCGGGCAGGGGCACCGGGCTCCCCAACCCCACGAAGATGAACGGGCGGAGGTTACGAATCCGGCGACGCCGTTATCTTCATGTAACCACTTGCTCCTTATATTCTCGTGAATTTTGGGCTACGTTCCTTAATAGCCGAGGTGCCTTGGCCGCCCATCGGGCCGCTGCCTTGCGGGCAAACTTTTGAGGAGAATCAGCATGATCGCACTTGCACGATCGCGTTTTACTCGAGGAAGCCGATTTCTGGCCGTCGGGGCCGCGCTGGCCTTGACCGCCACCGCCTGCGCCGGCGGGGGCGGCGAATCGCCCAGCGGCTCACCAACGGCCACGGGGTCTGCACCGGCGGCAGAGGGACCGCTCAAGCTGGGAACGTTGCTGCCGAACACCGGCAACCTTTCCTTCTTTGGTCCGCCCATGACCGCCGGGGTCGACCTGGCGGTCAAGGAAATCAACGACGCCGGCGGCGTGAACGGCGAGGACGTCACGGTCATGAACCGCGACTCGGGCGACACGACCACCAATATCGCCACGCAGTCCAGCAACGAAATGCTTGGACAGGACGTGTCGGCGATCATCGGCGCTGCTTCCTCCGGTGTCACCAAGACCGTCATCAACCAGATCACCGGTTCGGGGACACTCATGATGTCCCCTGCCAACACGGCTCCGGAATTCAGCACCTGGGACGACAAGGGCTTGTACTGGCGCACTGCTCCCTCCGATGTCATGCAGGGCAGGATCCTCGGCAACGTCATGGTCGGCCAGGGTGCGGCGACGGTGGGCATGATCGTGCTCAACGATGCCTACGGCACCGGGCTGGCCAAGAACATCCGGATGGCGGTCGAGGCGGCCAACGGCGAGATTGTCGTCGAATCGATGTTCAACGAGGGGGATTCGCAATTTTCCTCCCAGATCGACGAGGTCGTGGGTGCCAATCCCGACGCCATCGCCGTTCTCAGTTTCGACCAGGCGCGCTCCATCATTCCGCTGTTGATCCAGAAGGGCGTTGATCCCTCCACCGTGTACTTCGTGGACGGCAACATCCTGGATTACTCGGAGGACTTCGACAAGGGGACCCTCGAAGGGGCCATGGGAACCCAGCCGGGTTCCTTCGCCAAGACCGATTTCAAGGATCGCCTGGAGGCGGTCAATGATTCGCTCAAGGACTGGAACTACGCGGCCGAGTCCTACGACGCCACCACCTTGATCGCGCTGGCCTCCACCGTTGCCAAGTCGAACGACGGAGCGGCCATTGCCGCCCAGCTGCAGGGGGTCTCGCGAGACGGCGAGAAGTGCTCCGATTTCCCCTCGTGCAAGAAGCTGCTCGACGAGGGCAAGGACATCGACTACGACGGCATCGCCGGACCGGTGACCTACGACGAAAACGGTGACATCACGGAGGGCATCATGGGTGTCTACCAGTACGACGAAAACAACGTTCCCAAGCCGCTGCGAGAAGAGGCAGGGACAGTCTAAGCGGACCCCGACCACCTCGCGACGCACGGCAGAGGCCGGGACCGATATAGGTCCCGGCCTCTGCCGTGCCAGGCATCCCTTGGGGGGAAAAGCACTATGCCGGTGCGGGCGGCGTGTCCCGGTCGGATTCCTCACGCTCCACGGTTTCGGCAAGGTTCCCCAGATAGAGCTGGATGACCTTCGGGTCTTTGAGCAGTTCGCGCCCGGTTCCCGTGTGTGCGTTCCGTCCCTGGTCAAGGACGTATGCGCGGTCGCAGATCTGCAGGCACCGCCGGGCATTTTGCTCCACCATGATGACGCAAACCCCGGCGCGGTTGATCTCGTGCACCCTCAGAAATGTTTCGTCCTGACGCACCGGGGAAAGGCCCGCAGATGGCTCGTCGAGCAGCAGCACGGCCGGTTCCATCATCAACGCCCGACCCATGGCAACCATTTGCCGCTCGCCGCCGGAGAGGGACCCCGCACGTTGGGTTCGGCGTTTGCCAAGCTCCGGAAAGAGCGAGGTGACAAAATCGAACCGTACCGCAAAATCCTTGGGCCGCTGAAAAATGCCCATTTCCAGGTTTTCCTGGATGCTCAGCGCCGGGAACACGTTGTTGTTCTGCGGCACGAACCCCAGTCCCCGGGACACCAGTTTGTTGGCCTTCAGCCCGGTCAGGTCCGCACCGTGCACGACCACGCGCCCCGAATGGACCTTCACCAGCCCGAACATAGCCTTGAGAAGCGTTGACTTGCCCGCCCCGTTTGGCCCGATGATCCCGATGAGTTCACCCTGACGCGCTTCCAAATTGCACCCATTGAGGATATTGACCCCTGGCAAGTAACCGGCGACCAGGTTGGTGACACTGACAACGGCCGCCTCCGGCTCGACGCTCATGATTGCCTCCCCTTTGGTTCCTCGGTGTCCGGATCCTGGGTGTCCGGTTCCTCGTGCACCGTCAGGAGATCTCCGGCATCGGCAGTACCGACAACGGATTCGGAATCCTCGCTCAAGACGTCTTCCAGCCTGGCAGCGCCTTCGGGGGAGCCCAGGTCGACATCGTGGTGGGCCCCAAGATACGCGTCGATCACGGCCTGGTCCTGCATGACGTCATGGGGCGGCCCCTCGGCCACCACCCGGCCCTCGGCCATCACGATGACCCAGTCGGCGATGTGCCGCACCATGTGCATGTCGTGTTCCACGAACAAAACCGTCGTTCCGGTGGACTTGAGGTTCTTGATGTGGTCGAGAAGCGATTGGGTCAGGGCCGGGTTGACCCCGGCCATGGGCTCGTCAAGCATGATGAGTTTCGGTTCCGCCATCAGGGCCCTGGCCATTTCCAGGAGCTTGCGCTGGCCGCCGGAGAGCGATGCCGCATAGTCTTCGCGTTTTTCGGCCAACTTGAACATGGTCAGCAGGGCATCGGCGGCGCGGGTGAGCTCGGCCTCGCGTGCCCGCCACAGCCACGGAAACATGGCCCGCAACAGGGCCTCGCCGGGCTGTCTGTCGCCACCGAGGCGCATGTTCTCAATGACGGTGAGCTTGCCCATGACCTTGGTGAGCTGAAAGGTGCGGACCATGCCCATGCGGGCCACCCGGTGGGATCGGACCCCGGCAAGGCTATGTCCGTCAAAGGTCCACGACCCGGAATCGGGGGTGTCGAAACCCGTCAGCAGGTTGAAGAAGGTCGTCTTGCCCGCGCCGTTGGGACCAATCAGGGCCGTGATCTTGTGTCTGGGGATTTCAACGTGGTCCACATCCACTGCCTTGAGCGCGCCGTATGTTCGGCGCACGCCGTCGGCGACGATGATGGGGTCGATCTTCTTGCAACCGGGCTCGGCCCGACCCGCCAGGATGGGTCCGGTGTCGCTGAACGGAGAGGTGCCCGGTTCTTGGTCCGGGGCCGCCCGTGGCGGGATTCCTTGCGGGTCACTCATGAGAAAGCAAGCTCCTTCTTGTTGCCCAGGATTCCCTGCGGACGGAAAATCATCAGCAGCATGAGGGCCACACCCACCAGGATGTAGCGCAATTGGCCGGCCTGGGCGCTCGAGAGGAAGGTGATGTATCCGGACTCGATGAGGCCGAGCAGGATGCCTTGGGTCAGTGAGAGGACGACCCAGAAGATCATGGCGCCAAGCACAGACCCGAAGACCGTGGCCATGCCGCCCAGCAGCAACACGGTCCACAGGAAAAACGTCAATTCGGAACCATAGTTTGCCGGTTGGACCGCCCCGGTGGGCAGCGTGAAAACTATGCCGGCAAGCGAGCCAAAAAGGCCACCAATGATCAGTGCCTGCATCTTGTACACGAAAACGTTTTTGCCCAGCGAGAGCACGGCGTTTTCGTCCTCTCGGATTCCCTTGAGCACCCGGCCCCACGGGCTGCGCATGAGCGCCCACACGATCGCGGCGCAGAGCAACACGATGCACCAAGCGACGAGGGTCACCCACAGGCTCCGGTCGTTGAAGTTCAACGGGCCAATCGGGTAGTCGCCGGGCGGGAACGGGTTCAACGCGTAGAAGCCGCGCTCGAACGTTGCGAGGCCGTTGGCGGATCCGGTGACACTGGTCAGGGAATTCGTGGTGACGATGTAGCGCACGATCTCGGCCGCGGCAATCGTGACGATGGCCAGATAATCGGCACGCAGACGCAGCGTGGGTATGCCCAGGACCAGCGCGAACAGGACGGAGGACACGAGCGCCGTCAGCACTGCCACGGGCAGGGGAGCGCCGAAACTGAGCGTTGAAATCGAGAAACCATAGGCCCCGACGGCCATGAAGCCGGCCTGGCCGAAGTTCAACAACCCCGCGTAGCCAAAATGCACGGCCAATCCAAGGGCGGCCAGCGCGTAGGACGCGGTGATGGGACTGACGATTTCCGTCAACGCATTGGTGAAGATTGCGGCGAAGTCCATGATTCGTTCCTTTCCCTAGCCCACACGCTCGCGGCGCCCCAGGAGCCCCTGCGGCTTGAACAACAGCACGAGGATCATGACCGCCAGGGCCCCCACGTATTTCAGGTCGGCCTCCAACCAGATCGTCGAAATCTCAACCATGAGTCCAACCAATACCGATCCGACGAGCGCCCCGAACACGGTGCCGAGGCCTCCAAGGGTCACCCCTGCGAAGATCATCAGAAGGATCTGCTGGCCCATGTTGAAGGCGACACCGGGCCTGTAGTACGCCCACAGGATCCCGCCCAGGGCAGCAAGCATGCTCCCGACAACCCACACGATTCGAATCACGTTATCCACGTCGATTCCGGAGGCGGCGGCCAAGGCCGGGTTGTCGGCCACGGCGCGGGTTGCCTTGCCGAACCGGGTCTTCAGGAGCAGCAATGCCACCACGACGATGACAGCCAAGGAGACCACCAAGGACACCAGCGTGTTGCGGGAGATCGAAACGCCAAGGACGTCCAGGATCGGGCTTTGGGCGGACGGCAGTTGTTCGGTGGTGCCGCCAAAGAAGAACAGAATGACGTAGCGCATGGCAAGGGCCAGGCCGATGGAGACAATCATCATCGGCACCAGGGCCGAACCGCGGTGCCGCAGCGGTTTCCATAGGCCCCAATCCTGTAGCCAACCCAGGCCTCCGCCGAGCAGGACCGCAACGACGAGGGCCGCCCAGAGCGGGAATCCCCAGGCCGAGAGCCCAAAGGCGGCCACCGCACCAAAGGTCACCATTTCTCCGTGGGCAAAGTTGGTCAGGCCCGTCGTGCCAAAGACCAGCGAGAGTCCGACCGCGGTCAGGGCCAGGAGCAATCCGAAGCTCAGACCGGCCACGGCCCGCTCGGCCAGGACGGAACCGAAGCTCGGGCCGACCGCTGCCGTGTTCTCGCCAACCTTGAAAATGACACCCATGTTTGACGAGGTGCCGAACTCCACGATGCGCGGATTTTCCTCCCCTTCGCTCAGCGGCTTGTCCGCCGGCAAGGTGGTGACATCCAACATGACCTCATAGGTTCCCTTCCCGGGAACCACGATGACCCACCGGCCGTTTTCGTCGGTCGTGGCCTCTGCACTGAATCCGTTGGGAGCGCTGGCGGAAATCCGCACGCCAGCGATTGGATCCGATCCATCGCGCAGGGTTCCGCGGATGGTCAATTCCTGCTTCTGCATCGGGACCTGGATTTGCCCGGCCGGTGATATCGCGTGCTGCGCCAGCGCGGGCGCCGCCGACCCGAGGGCCAAGCCGATAAACAAGGCGATGAATCCGACGACCCCCACCAAGCGGATCGATGCTGCGTTGGTTTGACGTAGCACGGTGCGAGCCCTCTCGTCGCTTTCAGCCCTGCGGCCACAAGCGCCGGGCAGATGTGTGACTCATGTCACTCACGTGTGTTTATCCTAGTGCCATGGAGGGTGAAGTCATACGCCTTGGCCGTGGATGATTGCTGGATTCGGTAACGGTCCGGTTAAGGCGGCGCGTCAGCTTCCGCGGCAAAACCACGAACCACCCGCCAAGTGGCAAATAGATAGTGATTTGGGGATTTATTGGTCTGCATCGAGCGTTCTACCAACGTAGGCTATTTACTAACAACCCTACCGAGGAGAAACACCATGGCCCTGGGCGGAAACCCGGTCTTCAATTCCAAGAACTACC
>NZ_JBKKAP010000069.1:0-5905 GCF_046714615.1 Paeniglutamicibacter sp. | reverse complement strand
CCCCCTGTTGGGCGCCCCCCCCCCTCCCGTTCTCGGCGGCGGCGCCGCATGGTCGTGAGGTCCGTTTAGCGGAAGTTCACGAACTGCAGGTCCGCGTCCTCAAAGGAGCGCAGCAGGGTCATGGTGGCCTGCAGGTCGTCGCGGGACTTGGAGGACACGCGAAGCTCGTCACCCTGGATGGTGGATTTCACTCCCTTGGGGGCCTCGTCGCGAATCAGCTTGTTGATCTTCTTCGCCACGTCCTGGGCAATGCCCTCGACGATCTCGGCCTCGATGCGGTATTCCTTGCCCGAGGCGAAAGGTTCGCCGGCTTCCAGCGACTTCAGCGAGATGTTGCGCTTGACCAGCTTGGACTGGAACACGTCGAGAACGGCTTTGACGCGCTCCTCGGAGTTTGCCTTCATCAGGATCTTCTCGCCGCTGAAGTCGATCTCGGCGCCAATGCCCTTGAAGTCGTAGCGCTGGACTATTTCCTTCTGCGCCTGGTTCAGTGCATTGGACACTTCTTGGCTGTCGACCTTGCTGACAACATCAAAAGTTGAATCGCTCGCCATGTGAGCCTCCTTGGGTAGTGATTGTGCTTTGCCTACAAGAGTACCGGGACGTCCCAAAAGCCCGGAGAAACCGGGTGCTGACGCGCCGACGAACCCTCGATTTGCACTCTGGGGAAATTGTCATGTAGAGTTTCTACTCGTTCCGAAGGGAACAATTCGGCAGATTACCCGAGCGGCCAAAGGGGGCTGACTGTAAATCAGCTGGCAACGCCTTCACTGGTTCGAATCCAGTATCTGCCACCGAATGAACGAAGCCCGTGTTCAAATCCAAAAGATTTGAACACGGGCTTTTTTCATGCCCTGACCGCATCTTCGCAGGCGGCGAGCCGTTTTCCGGGTTGGGTGGCGGGCCTACGCTTCGGGAAGTGACCCACTCAACATCCGTTCGCGCAATTCCCGCCACCCAAGTTTCAGGCGGCCAACTTTTCGCTCATGGGGACCACGTAAATGTCCCAGAGCAACATGATTGAATCCCGTGGGGCCGACAGCACTGCGTGATAGTGGGCCCATTGCCATTCGGTGGCTCCGTTGTCGTCCCGTGGCCTGGGAGGACACGAACCGGGAGTGAGCCACCGCTGGCCGTTCCAGATGGCCTGCAACGGCCCAACGGCCGTGGCCGCAGCCGTGGTGTCATCCAATGGGGCTGGAAAAGAGACCCGTTCCTGGATCCGCATCGCGGGGGCAACCGCAAAAGGAGTGGATTCGACGATGGCCAAATCCATGGGCAGCGCGTCGACGTAGCGCTCCGCCAGCAGCATTCCTTCGGAGAGGGCCTTGCGCCCGGATTCCCCGGTCGTTATCAGCAACAAGGTGCAACGTGTCATTTCCGTGGTGGCAGCCGACCCGCATCCGTCTCTACACGGTCCGGGTCAGGATGCATCCTTCCTGTTATCCGTGGAGCCCGATGTTCCGTCTAGGGAACCGGGCCTGGCTGGCGAACCGGACGGGACCACAAGACCCGCGCTTCGCCCGATGCTTTGGTGGATGGCTGCCTCCTTGGTCGGATGTGGCATTTCCTCGAGCATACGGGCGCGTGCGCGCCGGCGGGCGCTGTCCGACGAAGTTGTGGATAACTTGTGGCATGCGGTCGTACCGGGGCGTGAAAACGGCGTGGGGGAGCCAAAAGCCGGGTGCCGACTGCGGCGACTCCGGCATCACGCGGTAACGTTGGTACATGGCTACTATCAATATCACCGAGTCTGAGTTCACGACGACGCTGGATGAAAATGACATTGTCTTCGTGGATTTCTGGGCGGCATGGTGCGGACCCTGCCGCCAATTTGCCCCGGTCTATGACGACATTTCCGAGAAATACCCCGACGTGAAATTCGCCAAGGTAGACACCGAGGCCGAACAGGGACTGGCCCGCGCTGCAAACATCACCTCCATCCCCACGCTGATGGCCTTCCGCGACAAGGTGCTGGTCTTCTCGCAGCCCGGCGCGATGAACGCCTCGCAGCTAGACGACCTCGTCGTGGCCGTCAAGGGCATCGACATGCATCAGGTCCACGCGCAGATCGCCGAGCAAGAGGCCCAAGCACAGTAGCTTTCACCCCGGCGCCCTAGCGGCGTCGGTGGTCCATCGGCGCCAAACGCGGGCCAAACGCCTGCTTGCGTTGCCCGGAAAGCCCGATCAAGCGCACCACGCGCTGGCGATGCCCGGAAAAGGGCGCCAGCAAGTCGAGCATCCCGGCGTCGTCGACCCGGCGGCCGGTGAGTACCTGCCCGGCGAAGGCCGCCAGATGGTAATCACCCACCGATACATGGTCCGCGGCACCATGGGTGCGCTGCAGGACCTCGGCGATGCTCCACGGCCCCACACCGGGGAGTGATTCCAGCGCCGCTGCCAGCGTTCCGGCACCCATCACGTTCTCCCGCTTGGCACCCAGGTCCAGCAGCGCCCAGCGTTCGAGGGCGTTGGCCGCTGACGCGGCCCGGAGCGCGGTAGCGGAGCGCTTTGAATCCACGCGCGCCTGGTGCCATTGCCACGGTTGCAGCGAACGAACGGCCGCAGGCGTCGGCGGGAGGCGCATGCCCGACGGCGCAGGGCCCGGCGGCAATTCGCCGACGGCCAGGCAAAGGTAGCGCCAAGCGAAGTTCGCCTCGATCACCGTGACCTTCTGTTCAAGGATCGCCGGCAACAGGGCATCGAAGATGCGCCCCGTGGAGGGCAGCCTCAGCCCAGGATTGGACTTCCGGCTCCTGGCCACGGTCGGGTGCAGCAGATCCCTGGTTTTCGGGGCGTCGAAGGTACTCCAGTCGTCGTAGGCGCCCAGCAGGTGCAGGCCGCGCTCGACCGCATGCGCGGATCCCGGGCCCCAGGCCTTTAGTAGGACTTCCGCATCGACCCCAAGAGAGCGGGTGGCCAACAGGGTGACGGGACCTGCCGGGGTGTGGAAGCACAACCAGGCACCGGTTTCCCTGACCCTGGTGGCCGGGTCGCCGGCGCCGCGTTGCAGGATCCCCAGGGACTGGCGCAGGGAATACGGGCCGTGCGGCTTCCAGGAAGCCTGCGCGTCGCATGCCGGCAGCGGGGTCGAGGGGGAATCGGGCATGCATCCATACTCCCACCGGGACCGCCCCTTCCAACGCATGAAGATTCACTACGAACGGCGTCCGGAATGTGACGGAGCGCCGGTAGAGTGAGCGCCATGAAGTATGCACGCACAGTCCTGGACCTGATTGGGAACACCCCGCTGGTCAAGCTCAATTCGGTCACCGACGGCGTCGAGGCAACCATCCTCGTCAAGCTGGAATACCTGAACCCCGGCGGGTCCATCAAGGACCGCATTGCCCTCAAAATGGTGGAAAATGCCGAGGCCGACGGGCACCTGCTGCCGGGCGGCACGATCGTGGAGCCCACCAGCGGCAACACCGGTGTGGGCCTGGCCATGGTCGGCCAGCTCAAGGGCTACAAGACCATCTTCGTCACCCCGGACAAGGTCGGCGAGGAAAAGCGCGACGTGCTGCGCGCCTACGGCGCCGAGGTGGTGGTGACCCCCACCGCGGTGGCACCCGATTCCCCCGAGTCCTACTACGGCGTCTCGGACCGCCTGGTGCGCGAGATCCCGGGCGCCTACAAGCCCGACCAGTTCTCCAACCCCGCAGCCCCGGACAGCCACTACGAGTCCACCGGCCCGGAAATCTGGAATGACACCGACGGCACGCTGACCCACGTGGTCATCGGCGCCGGCACCGGCGGCACCATCACCGGCACCGGCCGCTACCTCAAGGAAATCTCCGCTGAACGCGCCTCCGGCCCGGTCAAGGTCATCGGCGCGGACCCGGACGGTTCGGTCTACTCCGGCGGCACCGGCCGCCCCTACTTCGTCGAGGGCGTCGGCGAGGACATGTGGCCGGGCAACTACGACCCGTCGGTGCCCGACGAGGTCATCGCCGTGACCGACGCCGACGCATTCGCCATGACCCGCCGCCTGGCCAAGGAAGAGGGGCTGCTGGTCGGCGGCTCCTCCGGCATGGCCGTGGTCGCCGCCCTGCAGGCGGCCAAGGACCTTCCCGCAGAGGCAATCGTCGTGGTGATCCTTCCCGACGGCGGCCGCGGCTACCTGGGCAAGATCTTCAACGACTCCTGGATGCGCTCCTACGGCTTCCTGCGCGACGACGCTGTGGACACCGTCGGCCAGCTGCTCTCGGCCAAGCCGAAGGACCTGCCGGATTTGGTCCACACCCACATGAACGAGTCCGTCCGCGACGCCATCGGCATCATGAACGAATACGGCGTCTCGGCCCTGCCGGTGCTTTCCGCAGAGCCCCCGGTACGCATCGGCGAGGTGCGCGGCTACCTCGACGAGCGCACGCTGACCGAAAAGCTGTTCCGCAACGAGATCGCGCTGACCGACCCGGTGGGCCCGCTGGTCACCGCCGCGCTGCCGCTGATCGGCATCCACGAAACCATCGACCGCGCCAAGGAACAGCTCTCCAGGCACGACGCGCTGCTGGTCACCGACGACGGGGCAGCGGTCGGGGTCATCACCCGCCACGACCTGCTGACCTACCTCACCCACTAAGAAAGTTGGCTCCCAACATGAGTGAAAACATCCAAGGATTCAACACCCGCGCGGTCCACGCCGGCCAGGCGTTCGAACCCCGCACCGGGGCAGTGGTCCCGCCGCTGCACTTCTCCTCGACCTACGCCCAGGACGGCATCGGCAACCTGCGCGCCGGCTACGAGTACGGCCGCGGCGGCAACCCCACCCGCGACGCCCTGCAGGAACAGCTCGCCGCCCTGGAAAACGGCACCCACGCCTACTCGTTCTCCTCCGGCCTGGCCGCCGAGGACTCGCTGATCCGCGCCCTGGCCGAACCCGGGGACCACATCGTGCTGGGCAACGACGCCTACGGCGGAACCTACCGGCTGATTTCGCGGGTCCTGGGCGGCTGGGGCATCGGCAACACACCCGTGGACATGTCCGACCATGCCGCGCTGAAGTCCGCCATCGCGGCCAACAAGACCAAGCTGGTCTGGGTCGAGACGCCGTCGAACCCGATGATGCGAATCTCCGACATCAAGGCCATCGCCGCCATCGCGCACGAGGCAGGAGCCCTGCTGGTGGTCGACAACACCTTCGCCTCCCCGTACCTGCAGCAGCCGCTGGACCTCGGCGCGGATGTGGTGGTGCACTCCACCACCAAGTACATCGGCGGGCACTCCGACGTGGTCGGCGGCGCCATCGTGGTCAAGGACCCGGTGCTGGCCGAGGCCATCGGCTTCATCCAGTTCGCCGTCGGCGCGGTCTCCGGCCCGATGGACGCGTTCCTGACCACCCGCGGCCTGAAGACCCTGGGCGTGCGCATGCGCACCCACTCCGAAAACGCGATGGCCGTGGCCCAGTGGCTGGAACAGCGCCCCGAGGTCGAGGCAGTGCACTACCCGGGGCTGCCCTCGCACCCCGGGCATGAGCTGGCCAAGGCGCAGATGCGCGACTTCGGCGGCATGGTCTCGGTGCAGTTCACCGGCGGCGAGAACGCAGCGCGCACCGTGGCCGAGGCGACCCACGTGTTCACCCTGGCCGAGTCCCTGGGCGGCATCGAATCGCTGATGAACTACCCCTCGGAGATGACCCACGCCTCGGTGAAGGGCACCGAGCTGGCCGTGCCGGTGAACCTGCTGCGCCTCTCGGTGGGCATCGAAGACGTCGAGGACCTGATCTCGGACCTCGAGCAGGCCTTCGCCAAGCTGTAGGCACCAGGCAGGCAAGCAACAGGGGGTGGGGGGGGGGGGGGGGGGGGGGGGGGGGCGCCCCCCCCCGCCCCGACCGGTGCGTGTGCAGCAGGACGACAGGCAGGTTGGATTCGAAGGTGGCCACGTCCTCGTTCGCGCGCACGTAAGC
>NZ_JBKKAP010000068.1:0-13670 GCF_046714615.1 Paeniglutamicibacter sp. | reverse complement strand
GAGATAGAAGTATCACTCAACCTGCCGGCTTCTGGTTATGCCGAACTTCGCCCGCCACACCCCAGCAGTGGCAGTCATCCAGCCCCCGCTATCGGAATAACCACGACATCGGCATAACCGGTGAAGGCAGGACAAACGCTACACTCGAGGCATGCCACAGCACCTGGTCGGGTATGCCCGCGTCTCCACCAACCAGCAAGACCTCGCCTCCCAGCAGGCAGGATTGAAATCCCTCGGCGTGCCCGACGATCTGGTCTATGTCGACCACGGACTCACCGGCCGCAACCGCGAACGCCCCGGGCTGAACCAGGCCCTAGCCGCCTGCCGGGCCGGGGACACCCTGGTGGTCATCAAGCTCGACCGCCTGGCCCGCTCCCTGCCCGATGCCCGCGACATCGTCGAAGACCTCACCAAGCGCAACATCAAGCTGAGCCTCGGCGGAAACGTCCACGACCCCACCGACCCGGTCGGCCGGCTGCTGTTCAACGTGCTGGCGATGGTCGCCGAATTCGAATCCGACCTCATCCGCGCAAGGACCAGGGAAGGGATGCAGATCGCCAAGGCCAAGGGCAGGCTCCGTGGCAAGCAGCCCAAGCTCTCCCCCGCCCAGGAAAAGCACCTCGTCGCCCTCCACCACGGGGGCAAGCACACCAGCGCCGAAATCGCAGAACTCTTCGGGGTCGCACGCAGCACGGTCTACCGCATTGTGAAACGGAGTGGATAGCCCAAACTTAGAATGGGTTAACGGACAGGTGAATACTGAAGTGAGAAGCGAAAAATTGCTTACCGCGAGTTGAACGACTCCA
This sequence comes from Paeniglutamicibacter sp., assembly GCF_046714615.1. Taxonomy (NCBI): domain Bacteria; kingdom Bacillati; phylum Actinomycetota; class Actinomycetes; order Micrococcales; family Micrococcaceae; genus Paeniglutamicibacter; species Paeniglutamicibacter sp. Next base: position 12,864 of record NZ_JBKKAP010000068.1, on the reverse strand, counting down.
CTCTTTCTGACTCGGATCAGCCATAGCGGCCTGATCCGCCGGCGTTGTGGTCGTCTCCGGCCTTACAGCAAGCGGAGCTCGATTCCGCCAGCTCCGACTTGAGGGTTCCGGAAGCCTCACCAGAAATCGGACATCCTGCTCAATCTCGGGATCTGCAGGACAATAAAATGCCCTGCATCCTGCAAACTAGTTGAATGACAAGAGTTGAGTGGACAAGGCTTGAAGGTGCCGATGTAGAGGCCGTTGTTGCCATGTTCTTAAACCGCGAACACCCTCGCTCGACTCGTATCACCCCTTCACGCGGGGACGGTGGAGTCGATATTCTCGATCGCGGCGCCGGTCCCAATGGCAGCGACGTCGTCTATCAGGTCAAGCGTTACACTGAGCCGCTCGGGGCAAGGGAAAAAACTGCGGTCGAGGACTCCCTAAAAACTCTTATGAAGGATCCGCGCTGGAACGAACTCACTGTAGAAGAATGGCACCTTGTCCTGCCTTGGGACCCATCAGCGGAAGCCGAAAAGTGGCTGTGCAAAATAGGAGTGGAACAGGGCGTTACAGCAATCTGGAACGGACTAACTTGGGTCGAAACGCTGGCTAGCAAGTACCCATCAATTATCGACTACTACCTACATGGGGGACGCTCTCGGATTCATGAGGCATATGAGGTTGTTTCAGCGGCGTTCGGGGCAGAAAACACCAAAGCTGAATTGAGCGTAGCCGCCCTACAGGAGAGGGTCAGCAAGGCGCTCCTTACGCTCGAGGACGATCCCCACTATCGCTACGAGCACCGGTTTGGGAGCGGCTCATTGCCGGAGCCTTCCTCACGCCCCAACCTGGTTCTGCACTTCGCCAGCCAATCCAAACGTGACGGACGTTGGTCGGTCGTGGATGTTATTGCCCGGTGCGCCGCCTCAACGACTGAGCGCCCTATTACTGTCAGAGGCACCCTCACAATGAAATCCGGGAGCGAAGCGGCGAATGCATTCCAAGACTTCATCGCATATGGGTCTCCTTTTCAGAGTCCAGAGGGAGCCTACACGGGAGATCTAGACGCACCCGGTGGACTCAGCGGACCCATAAACAGGGCCACAGTTTCCGCCTGGTCGCCCAACGAGGACCTGGGTCGGGATCCTGAACTCCATTGCCAGATAGTCACCCCTGACGGAAAAGTGCTCGCGGCCGTCGACCTAGATCGAATTGATCGAAGCCGAGGTGAGGAAGGGCTCCGAGCCGTATTCCAAGAGACCAACGGGGTCTTCAACCTCGAGCATCGATTTAATCTGCTCGATAAGTCCGCGCTTCGCCGACTGACCTTCCATGACCTCACTGGCAAACCCGTAACAAGGGTCGTTTCTGCCCTAACCTTCCTGACTCACTGTTGCGCCCCGAATTTCGGCCGCATTAGCCGCCGATACACCCCCCCGGATAAGGGAATTATCGACGCAAACATGGCCTTGCCATGGCCCAAGGAAACTCACGATCGTTTGAAGCAAATGAACGAGTTGATTGCCCTACTCGCAAGCCTGCAGAACAGCAGCGAAGCCACAATCAAGGTTCCCGATTTTGCCTTGGTACACGAAAGTCAGCCTCGAAGCTGGCTTATCGCGACCAAATTGCTTTCTGGCGAGTCAGTCACACAGATTTATGAAGAGGGGTACTCATTACGCGTCGACCTCGAGGGTGCACCACTTCCCGAGGGATCTTTTGAAGTTTCGGTTCCCCTCGAAGTCATTGTCGGCGAGCAACATGTGGAACTGGGGCAGGTCTTAGCCTATTTCGAAACACCGACTTGCCTCGGCTCCCAAGAGATCAACGGACGAACCTTATTCGAGCTCCAGACTCCGCATCGGCGAATAAAGTACCGGCCATTGTCCGTAGGGTCCGCGGAATAGAATGTGAACCCGGAAATTGTGCCACTGCTTTCAAGTGGCCTGATTACCAGGAATTTCAGGTTGGATCACTGATACCCGCGCATCTGTAGCGTTCTCTCGGTTGAGGCATGTCCAGTTACTCTCCAAGGTCCCGGATGCAGACCGACAGAAAAACCAGAATCCGACCTAAACAGACGGTTCTTCATGGTTTTCCCGTTGTCTGGTTGGGGCATACCCCATGCAGACACTAGAAACTCGGAATGCATGGAACTTGTTAGCAACAGCGGCCAAAGCGGTCGGTTCTGTGGTTGAATCTGTCCATCGGGGTTCATTGGGCATCCCGACCACGCCATGGGGGGGCGCAGATGCTGCTGATTGCGATGCTGGACGGGGAACGAGTAGATGCCACAAGGCACACACACGAATCGTGGGCAGCGCTGCAGGAATCGGAAGACCGGAAGCGGCTTGTCATTCCCGGGTGCATGATCCGGGCTGTCGCAAAGACCCGGGGGCAGGACACCAGGTTCTTTGCCCATTACCCGGGGACAGACTGCGCGGTTGACCACGGAGGAGAATCGCCGCAACACCTGGCCATGAAGGAAGCCCTGGCCCTGCGGATCGGCTTGGTGCCCGGCTGGAGGGCCGTCATCGAATACCCGCACCCCACCCGCGAGTGGATCATCGACGTGCTGGCGATATCCGATGACCGGTGCCGCCGTGTCGCCTTCGAGGTTCAGCTCTCTTCCCAGACACCGGCGAGCTATGTCCGCCGGACGCAGCGCTACTTCGACAGCGAGGCCTTCCCGGTGTGGCTGGTGCCCCGCGATCTTGAATACAGCCCCGTCCAGCTGCCGACCGTGGTCACGGGATTCGGCAAGGAATCGGAACCCCCCGAAAACCCTGCGGACCTCCTCGATCTGGAGATCACGCACAATCTCGGCCTGCCGCAGGGCACCCTGGGCAACTTCGTTGCGGACCTGCTGGTCAATGGCCCCACGGGAAACCCTGGCTCACCGCAGGAACAGCAAGACAAGCTGGACAAAGAACGCAAGCGGAGGATCGCAGAGCAACGCGCCGACGCCGAGCGCCTTGCAAAGGCCCACGAAGCGGTCGAGAGAACGAACCGCGGCAGTGTGGCGCCGGAAAAGGCCTTTGGGCCATACACCGTCCACACCGAAGGCGGCCCCTTCGTCTGGGCGACCTTGACCGATTGCTGGAAATGCCGGCAGCAGATGATGCTGTGGGAGGCGCGCAGTATCCGCCCCGACGAGCAATACTCATCGGCACCACGGGTCTCCGTGAAAGACAAAGTAGGTCCGAAGCGGTACGAAAACCACCCGGAGGTCCACCGGGCGGTGGACACCTGGATCACCCGGTCCGGGGCTGCTGCCACCAAGGCACAGATCGAAACCAGGCATAGCCAAGGCGCGGGAGGAGAATACAGCGCCTTCGTGTGTCCAAGCTGTCGGGCCCTCATGGGACAGGTCTACATCGCGCAGATCAACGCGGATCACTGGTCTGTCATCAGCGCTCCCCTGCTCCGGAGGACTTGAGGTCCGCGGTCCATGGTGTTCCCATGCAGGGTTCCGGATTGGGATTCGTGAGACGAAGACGAGCCAGACACGTTGTTGAGATCAACTGAACCCCCCACGGCACGGCAATGGACACCCCTCCAACTGATGATGCTCGGACCCGCATGTGATCGCAATAAAGGATCCTTTGATGAGATATCGACGCATGAAATGCGCTCACATCTGGAAGGTTTGGCATGGAGGCCCTACGTGTCAGAGTTGAGCGGTACCACGGCGACAGAACACCTCAGCTCGTTCGCATAGGGCCACCCCGAAGAGTTCGGAGTAGGCGACACAGCCGAACCAACAAGACCCCCAACCACACAGACCTACCTACCCGACGCTGCGCTCATCCAACACGAACTAGCCCACCAAACCATCAAGAAATGGCCAGACTAGGATTCGACCACGCCACCGACGCAGCCCAACTCGACGTCAGCAAAGAGCAGCTCCGACGCATCCTCCAAGGCGAACCCACCATGCCCCTCGAACAAATGCACCGACTCGCTAAACCGTTGCCCTACAAATCGGATACCGCATTGGCCGCACCGAATAACCAAAATTCGGCCGGACTGAGAATCGGCTCCTTTACGTTCGGATTCGCCCTCAACCCGTGTTTCGAGCGGAAACATTCACGATCACCACGAACACCCAGTCCTCGTCAGGACGTGTGTCCTGCTAAACCTGTCCGATGACTAAGGCAAACTTGTAGGAGGCCAACACCAAGGGGAGAGCAAAACAACCGTGACAACGTTCAACACCGATGATTTCCTAGCCGACGCAGATGTCCAAGAAATCGATTGGGTGCGCCCACCCGGTTCTCCTACAGCACTCACTCCACTCCGGGTCAACATCGGTTTCGGCTCCGACGCCCTCGAAGTTGCATTCGCAACCTCCAACACAGCACCCAAAATGGACGACGTTCGACGCCTCTGGTCACTGCGCTGGAACCGACGAGCAGCCCCCGTCCTCCTCGTCGTCGCCCACCAAGGACCCAACGGTTGGAAAGCCACCGTCTGCGGTCCCAGCGAGGACCCAGCCGCCATCGCCGGCCTCGACCTCAGCCAAGTCGACCGCATCTGTGCCGCCGCTTTAGGCGAACCGACCGCCGCAGCAGCAAAACGGACCCTCCAACGCCTCCTCGTCGGCCCCAAAGACCAACTGATTGCTGGCCTCACCAACCAAGGTCTCTTCGCCTCCCACGAACTTCGCCACGGTGTACCCAAACGACCCGACTGGACCAACGCCCGCGAAACCGGGAAAATGCTCCTCGGTAAGACCGGCGCCGACCTCATCCACGGCCTGGGCTACGAAACCACCGCACACGGCTCCATCGCCCAGGTGCTCTCCACCGGAACAAACCGCCACGCACTCGCAGTCCTCCTCAACGAGAACGAAATCTTCGAACGCCCCGGCCAACGGTTCGGTTCCGTCTCCCCAGTCACCCAGGGGCTCGCTCTCGCCCAAGAACAGAACCTTCACTGGCTCATCGTCATCCGTGGCAGCCAACTGCGCCTCTACCCTGCCAAACCCGACATCGGAGTCGGACGCAAAGGACAGTCCGAAACGTTCGTAGAACTCGACCTCGCCCTCCTCAGCGAACCCGACGCGGGCTACCTCCCACTCCTCTTCGCCCCAGCCGCCCTCGAAGACACCGGCACCGTCGCATCCATCCTCGCCGCATCTGTCGACCATGCCACCGCCCTCGGCGCAAGGCTCCGTGACCGTGTCTACCTCGACGTCGTACCCGCCCTCGCCGTAGCCGTCGCAAACGCCATGAAAGCCGAAACCGGTGACGAACTCACCGACACCGACCTCCACGAGGCATACCACCGAACACTCATCATCTTGTTCCGCCTCCTTTTCGTCTCCTATGCCGAAGACCGAGGTCTCCTCCCGTACCAACGCAACCCCCGATACACACGCAAAGCCCTCAAAACCCTTGCCCGAGAGTTCACCGACAATGCTGTCGTCGAGTTCGACCCCGACACCTACGACCGGTGGGAAGACCTCATCTCTGTTTGGCGAGCCGTCGATGATGGCAACCGTGAATGGGACGTCCCCGCCTACAACGGCGGGCTCTTCGCCGCTGATGAAGAGATGCATCCCTCCGGGCACGCCATCAGTCGCATGCGCCTTAGCAACGCCGAAATTGGGCCAGCCCTCAAAGCGCTCCTCATCGACACCGGCAACGACGGAGACCTCGGCCCCGTTGACTTCCGGTCACTTTCGGTACGCGAGTTCGGAACCATCTACGAAGGGCTGCTCGAATCCTCGCTCTCAGTCGCCCCCAATGACCTCACGGTTGACCCGAAAACCAAGTCATACCTCCCGGCTAAGGATGGCAGCAAGGTCACCGTGCGCGCCGGGCAGGTCTACTTCCACAACGCTTCTGGAGCACGCAAAGCCACCGGCTCTTACTTCACCAAAGCTTTCGCCGTCGAACACCTCCTCGACACAGCCCTCGAACCTGCTCTCACCGACCACCTCGCCAAGGTTCAGTCCCTCCTCACCGCTCAGGACGAAGCCGGGGCTGGCGAAAAGTTTTTCGACTTCCGGGTAGCCGACCTAGCCATGGGGTCCGGACACTTCCTCGTCGCAGCCATTGACCGCATCGAGAACCGATTCGCCAAATTCCTCACCGAAAACCCCATCCCAGCCATCAACGACGAACTCACCCGTCTCAACCAAGCCGCAAACGACGCTCTGGGCGACGCTGCCGCCGACGTAGAAATCGAACCTTCCACGCTCCTACGCCGCCAAATCGCACGACGCTGCATCTACGGCCTCGACCTCAATCTAATGGCCGTCGAACTCGCACGCCTCGGCATCTGGATTCACACATTCGTTCCTGGACTCCCCATGTCATCCCTCGACCACGGGCTGCGGGTCGGCAACAGCCTCACCGGTATGGGAACTGTGGACGAGGCGCTATCGGTCTTTGAACCCAAGGCCGCAGCCGGTCAGAACAGTCTTTTCGCTGACCAAATACACGAAACTTTGCGCGCGGCTCGCGACCGCCTCCTCCGTGTGGCAAAAACTGCAGAAGCAACCAAATCCGAGGTTCGCGAAGCAAGCCGCGCCCACGCAACAGCAATGAAAGACGCGGCAGTCGCCAAGACCCTTCTCGACGCGGCAGTCGCCATCCGCCTTGGCGAAGTTTCACTGCCAGGAGGTCTTGACGAGGCACTCGGTCAGGGAGCGACCTCGCGGACCCAGAACGCCATCGAGCGACTCAACGCGGTGCACCTCCCATTTTTGTTTCCAGAAGTTTTCATGCGGGAAAAGCCAGGATTCGACGTCGTTCTGGGTAACCCGCCGTGGGAGAAAGTTCGTTGGGAACCAGCGCAATATTGGGTCGGAATTAGTCCGGGGCTGATTGCATTGCCGGACAAGGTCCGCGAAGCGAAAATTACTGAACTTCGCGCATCACATCCCGCCGAGGCGGCACATGAGATCGCTGAACAAGCCAAGCGTGCCGAACTTCAAGAATACTTCAAGCGAGGTTTCACGCTTCGTGGAGGAACCCATCTTGAATTTGCGCAACTCATGCTTGAACGGGCGCTCAAGGTGCTCCGCTCAGGTGGTCATGTTGGGCTCGTACTCCCCCGTCAGAGCATGGTGCTCGCTGGTTGGAAGAATCTGCGACGGGAACTCGTAACCGCTCACGACTTGCACATAGTGCAGGGCAGGAATCAGGCCGAATGGATCTTCGATGATGTGCACCAGTCGTACGCCGTGGTTTTGATAGCGGCCGGTCCCCGAACTGACCGCCCGGTCGCGGTTTGGGTGGCGACATCCCCCGCCCAGATTCGTGCCGTTGCCGAAACAAACGCGATAACGCTGAGCGAAGCAGACGTAGAGTCGTACTCAGACACGCATGTAATTCCCTGGTTCGTAGACTCAGACGACCGTCAGGTGTTCGATAAAATGCGGGTGCACTCGCGCCTCGCCAAACAGGGAGGATGGATTACCGGTAAACACGACGCTCGCTGGGATTTTCGAGGTACCGGCCCAGATCGGGCATTGGCGAGCCACGAGGCAACGGTTGAAGCATGGAAAGTTTTGATGACAGCACATGTCGACGCCTACGCGTTCGACAAAACCGCCAAGTATAAACAGTTTATTGACGACATGAGCGGAATGATTGCCAAGCGTCGTGGCCTGTCACTGGACGCAGGCATTGTCAAAGTTGACGACACCCACCCCCTGGTCCTTCTGCGGCACCCGAGCCGCAGCGACGACACCAGAACAATGATCGCAACGGCACTTCCCGAGACGGGTGTGCTGCACAACAAGGGGTATGTTCATGCGGTCGCACACCAATCGGGAACATCGGAGCAAGCTCGTCTTGCCCTCCTTGGACTCATGAACACGAATACTCTCGACTGGTGGTCGCGCCGCTTCGTGGATCGCCACGTCACAGCGCCGGTAGTGAACCAACTCCCCATTCCAGATTGGTCAGACGACGAAATTGAATTTGTCGCAGACAGGGTTGCTTTGCTTTTGCTTCGAAACGGTTACAAGCAACTTGCTGGAGGCATCGACGTTGGTCATCGGGTGAGTCCACTTGGTGATTTGCAACATGTCACAAATGAGGAACTCCTAGTGCAAATTGAAGTCGCTGCCCTGAGTGGGTACGGCTTGACCGCCGATGACTTCAAAATTATCAGTAATGACTTCAGCGAAAAGGGTATGCCCCCCACTTACGCGCAGGCTGTTACTGTCCATCGTAACGCTCAAACAAAGCAGGGAAACAGAACCGGTGACGATGCTGCCTGAATATAACCGTCCTGAGTTCGCTACGAACGATGTGGCGAAGGGAGAGCAGGTTTTCAAGGCCATCAATGCACTCCTGGAAGGCATCCGAACAAGGTGGGTGGAGCCGCCTCGGTTGGCGATTGCGACCGCCTATTTTAACCCTGGTGGGTTCAGTTTATTAGCTGACGAATTGGACCAGGTTGGTCCGGTGCGGTTGTTATTGGGGGCGGAACCAACTGATATTGATGAACGTTCGAGTGTTCGTCCGTTGGCTCAACGTCAACGTAGGCGGGGTCCGTCTGCGCATGTGACACGGGCGTTGGAGGGTCACTCACGTTCGTTGGAGGAGGACCGGAACCTTCTTGGTTTCACCCGTGACGCGGACGCTTCGGCTCGCCGGTTGGTGAAGTGGTTGGAGGACCACCCGGAGGTTGAGGTGCGTCGTTATGAGCAGGGATTCTTACACGGTAAAGCGTTTATCGTGGAGACCGACAAAACTGGTGTTCTGGCTGGTTCTTCAAACTTCACCTACGCCGGATTGGCACGCAACAACGAACTCAACCTGGGTCGCTACGATCCCACCCCGGTTGGTTTAGTGATCGACTGGTTCAACGAACAGTGGTCCAAGTCGGTGCCCTACGACCTGGGTGGGTTGTACAAGGCTCGGTGGGAACCCCACCAGCCCTGGGACATTTTCATGCGCATGTTGTTCGAGAACTACGGCGCGGACCTCGAAGACGCCACCGCTGGTTCCAAACTTGGGTTGACTGCGTTCCAAGCAGACGGCGTGTGGCGAGCGAAGCGCATCCTCGAACGACGCAACGGTGTCCTCATCGCAGACGAAGTCGGTTTAGGAAAAACGTTCCTGGCCGGTGAACTCATCTACGAAGCAACCGTTGTACGTCGACAGAAAGTTCTCATCATCTGTCCCGCGACCCTGCGAGATTCCACTTGGAAATGGTTCCTGCGCGACAACAACCTGAACGCTGACATCGTCTCCTACGAAGAACTCGTCTACAACATCGACTCCGCAGGCAACAATACTTCCGCCCTCCAAGACATCGACCAGTACGCCATGGTTGTCATCGACGAAGCACACGCGTTCCGAAATAACCTCACACTCCGTGCCGAGGCGTTGCACCGCATCGTTGACTCGCGAATCCCCAAAGACCTAGTCCTATTGACAGCGACCCCGGTCAACAACAGCCTCGAAGACCTCTACACGCTCATCATGTTCTTCGCCCGCAGCGACTACGCATTCGCTGACGTAGGCATCCCCTCCCTACGCCGATACTTCAACCAAGCCCTCGCCACCGACCCCGACGACCTCACCGCCCAACAACTCTTCGACGTCCTCGACGCAACAGCCGTCCGACGCACACGCCGGTTCGTCAAGAACCATTACCGAGGTGACAAAGTACGCATCAACGGTGTCGACCAAGAAGTCTCCTTCCCCACCTGCGAAGTCCACCGAGTCGACTACGACCTCAGCGCACTATTCCCCGGTGTCTTCGACGCCCTCGCCACCGCACTAGGTGCCGACATTGAAGAAGAACTCACGGCAACCGCAGTCGGAGCAGGCGTCATCCTCGCCGACCTCGGACAAGTTCTCACCATGGCCCGCTACGTACCCTCACAGTTCCGCCTCGAGGGCGAGACCGAACAATACGAAGCCCAAAACGCGGGCCTGCTCCGCTCAGCACTTCTCAAACGGTTCGAATCGTCGGCTTACGCCTTCTGCCTCACCGTCACAAAAATGATGGAGTCCCACGACCGGTTCATCCACGCCCTCGACGCCGGATACGTCCTCACCGGAGACAGCCTCCGCGATTTCGTAGCCATCGGCATGGACGACGCCGACAACTTCCTCACCGAACTCGAAGACGAAGACGGCACCATCGACGCAGCCGGATACGACGTCACCGAACTCCGCAAGGCCGTCGAAGCCGACCGAACCCTCCTAGGGAAACTCCACGAACGAGTCCGACACGTCGACCACACCACCGACCCCAAAATCAACCAACTCATCACCGAACTAGCCACCATCGCAGCAGATGCCGAAACCGAAGGCATCGGAGACGAAGACACGCAAAACAAACGCAAAGTCCTCGTTTTCACCTACTTCGCAGACACCGCCGAATACATCGAAACCGCCATCCGAAACGCCGTCATCACCGACCCACGCCTGACCGCATACCGCAACCGATTCGCCCGAGTCTCCGGCCCAGACAAAAACAACCGAACCGAACTCATAGTCGGATTCGCACCCCACACCGCAGGCAACGGAACCGAAGACGACCTCTACGACCTGCTCGTCACCACGGACGTCCTAGCCGAAGGTGTCAACCTCCAACAAGCACGCCATATCATCAACTACGACCTGCCCTGGAACCCGATGAAACTCGTCCAACGACACGGACGCATCGACCGCATCGGCTCACACCACAAACGCGTTTACATGCGCTGCTTCTTCCCCGACGAAGACCTTGACCGACTCCTCGGCCTCGAAGAACGCCTCCAACGCAAACTCAAACAAGCAGCAGCAGCAGTCGGCGTCGGCATCGTCCTCCCCGGCATCGACCCTGTAGAACGCTCCATCACCGAAACCCGCGACATGATCGAACAAATCAAACGCCAAGAATCAAGCATCTTCGAAGACGGCGGCTCCGCAGCACTCTCCGGCGAAGAATACCGACGACGCCTCACCAACGCCTTCCATAACCCCACCACCAAAACACGTGTCGAATCCCTCCCCTGGGGTTCAGGAACAGGCATCGTCCGACCCCACGCAAATCCCGGCTTCGTCTTCTGTGCCAGAGTAGGCGACCACAACAAACCCTTCTACCGCTACGTCCCACTCAACGAAGACCTCACTACCCGCATCGTCACAACCGCAGACGGCCAACCCACCCCCGAAGTCATCCGCGACACCCTCTCCTGCCTCTCACACGCAGACCCCGGCAACGAAACAACTCCCCCCGCACCTCTCACCCCTGACATGTACAACGCAGCCTTCGATGCCTGGGCCATCGCTAAAACCGACATCCACCTCGACTGGTCGCTACGAACCGACCCAGGAGGCCTCGCCCCACCCCTACCCAAAGTCATGCGCGACGCCATCGAATACATCGAGCAACACGGCACATACCTGGGCGACCAACAAGACGACCTCGCCAACCGCCTCAAAGCCCCTTACACCACCCGCATCCAACGAGCCATCCGCGCCGCCCTCCAAACCGCAGACCCGAACAACCCACACACCACCGTCGAACACCTCGCAGCCGTAGCCGACGACTACGGCCTCAGCACCCCAGAACCACCCATACCACTCCCACCAGCAACCCCCGACGACATCTACCTCGTCTGCTGGACCGCAGTTTTCCCCGAACCCAACAGCATGCTCGGAACTCTCACCAAAACCGAAACGGAACTCTCCTAATGGCCGAAACATTCGGGCACCACCCGTGGACCGGAGAAGAACTCTTCTTCGAAGTCGACAAAGGAGCCATCCGGCTCTCAGACATCCAACGACCATTCGTTTGACCGAACGCAAAAGTTAGTGACCTGGTCGACTCCATGTACCGGGGGTACCGGGTCGGAGACCTGATGTTCTGGTCCAGCAAAGACCACGAACTGAACCGAGCTGTGGATCATGCCGCTGTTGTTGTAAGAGACCAGTTTTCCTGGGCGTCTCGGGGTCAACGCCGATAGTGGCGCTATTGTAGCGTCCGCCGCATGTCTGGTCGTGACAGGTTCCTTCCGAAACCGGTTGTCATTACAATGGGGCGATGAGCTCGCGGTCCTGCCACTCACCGTAGGACAGCTGGTTCGTTGTCTCGATCCGTTCCTTGCGGCCGTTGGCAGCCCTGCCCAGGACCACTACTGCCGCGGTGCTGGTGAAGACCTGGTCCCTCGCAAAGACAACGCCGTCCTTGGCCAACACATCGCGCGCAGTGATGGCGCCTCCGCGTTCGAGGACTTCGCGTAGCGGACGCTAGCTCACGGTATTGGCCGTGCCCACCCACGATCCACGGGCGGGTGATCCGGCACTCACACTTGACTCCCCTTTTTCAGCGCGTCCAAGCACGTACGATGAAATCATGCCATGTCGGCACCTTCTTTTGGCCGTCAGCTCCCGCTGGTGGATTCCTGTTGCCGTCTTAGTTGGTCCGGTTCAGGATAATTGGTCACCCGGTGGGCCCGGTGCCGGCCACGGCAGGTCCTCGAGGATCCGCCACAGCGCGGCACTGCCGGTGGGGATCCGGGCCGTTCCCGGCAGCACCGCCAGGGCCATGGCCTGCAGGTGACGACGTCGGTGGCTTCGGCGTAGGCCGTGTGGCCGGCTTGGCCGGCTTGGCCGGCTTGGCCGGCGGTGATGATGGCGGCGCATTTCTGCGCTTGGTGGCGGGTGATGCTCACCGGCACGTCATCCAGCTCGTCGCGGGCATTGAGCAGTTCCTGGTACTTGTCCGGATCCAACGCTCCCATGGCCTTGCTCCTCGTTCCCTGGTCCTTGTTTTTATCCCACCATAGTGTGCTAAATAGCGTCAGGAGGTACTCCTGTTCCGGCTTGTTGGTACTCCCGTTCCGGGAACACGGTACCGCTCGAGAGCCTTTCGTGATCGTCTGATCTGGTCGCCACACAACACGGTGCGGCGAAC
>NZ_JBKKAP010000067.1:0-17776 GCF_046714615.1 Paeniglutamicibacter sp. | reverse complement strand
TCCTGCTTTTTGGGGGGGGGGGGGGGGGGGGGGGGGCGGGCCGGGGGGGGGCGCGGGGGTGCCTGGCCATGGAGGCCGGACACACCCGCCGCGCAATCCGGCCGACCTCGCTGAACTAGCCCAGCAGGGCCCGGCGCAGCGTGTCGAGACCCACCGAACCGACGCCCAAGGCCTGGGTGTGGAACGCCTTCAGGTCGAAGTCGGCCCCGGCACGGGTTTCGCGCTCGGCGCGGATCTGCTCCCACAATCGCTGCCCGACCTTGTACGCCGGCGCCTGGCCCGGCCAGCCGAGGTAGCGGGTGAATTCGAATTCCAGCTGGCCGGCCGAAATATCCAGGTTCTTTTCCAGGAACGCGAAGCCGCTCTCGCTGTCCCAGGTCCCCGAACCCCAGGCCTCGGGAATTTCCAGCTCCAGGTGCACTCCAATGTCGAAGACGACGCGGGCAGCGCGCATCCGCTGGGCATCGAGCATGCCCAGGTAATCGCCCGGATCGGCCAGGAAGCCCAGGTCGAGCATGAGGCGTTCGGCATACAGCGCCCAGCCTTCGCCGTGCCCCGAGACCCAGCAGGCATGGCGGCGCCAGTCATTGAGGGTCTCGCGGGCCAGCACCGCGGTGGCCACCTGCAGGTGGTGGCCCGGAACGCCCTCGTGGTAGACGGTGGTCAGCTCGGACCACGTGGTGAACTGGTCCTCGCCCGCGGGCACCGACCACCACATGCGGCCCGGCCGGCTGAAGTCCTCGGACGGCCCGGTGTAGTAGATGCCGCCTTCCTGGGTGGGCGCAATCATGCACTGGATCCGGTCCATCGGGGACGGGATCTCGAAGTGGGTTCCGGCCAGCGCGACAATGGCGGCGTCGGATTTTTCCTGCATCCACCGTTGCAGGGCGTCGGTGCCGGACAGCTGCCGGGCTTCATCCCCGTTCAGGATTTCCTTGGCCTCGGCGATGGTGGCACCGGCGGCAATCTGCCCGGAGATCCTCTGTTGTTCGGCGATGATGTTCGCCAGCTCGTTCACGCCCCACGCGTAGGTCTCCTCCAGATCCACCGCGGCACCCAGGAAGCGGCGGGACATCAGCGCGTAGTATTCCCGGCCCACGGCGTCCTTCTCGGGGGCCAGGGGAAGCAACTCGTCCTCGAGCACCTTGGACAGGCGAAGGTATGCGGCGTTGGCCGCGGCGGCCCCGGTGCCCAGCCGCTCGGCGAGTTCGGGAGCGACCGAGGTGCCCGCGGCCGCCAGTCCGTCAAAGAAGCCGCCGACCTTGGCGTATTCGCGTCCCTGGGTGATGACGATGTTCACCTGCCGGACCGCTGCCACCATGCCAAGGGCCGCCGAATCGCGCAGCGAGGCGATGTACCCGTCCATGGCGGCGGGCAGGTTGTGCATCCGATCGGCAACGAATGCGTAGTCTGCGGCCGTCTCCTGCGGCATCAAGTCGAAGATGGCGCGCAATTCCTGGGCGGGGGAGGCGATGTTGTTCAGCTCGGTCCGGCGGGTGTCAGCGATCTCGATTTCCAGCCCCAGGCGTTCGTTCATGGCGTCGAGGGTGATCTCGTCGATCCCATCCGCCGGGGTCAGCGCCTCGAGCTTCGCCAACGCCTCGCGTGCGGCGGCGCTCTGGGCGGCGACGCCGGCGGGGGAGTAGTCGGAGTACGCGGCCTCGTTGCCGGGCAGTCCAAGCTCGGTGGCGAATTCGGGGACGAGTTCGAGCAGGCGGGCGAAGTATTCGTTGGCGACGGCGTCGATGGCACTGCTCACGCGCGCTGGTGTGGTGTTGGTCATGGCACCAGCCTAAGCGCTTCTGAAAGTGTTGTTGAAGATTTTTGCCGGAAATCTTTTGGACGCCCGGGACAAGGAAGGCCGGGGTACCCGCAGGACGCAATCATCCTGCGGGCACCCCGGCCGACGTCACCGGCCACGGCGGGTGGCGGTGAAGGGGTGTTCCGTTAGTGCCGGCCGACCTTCCAGGGCAGCGGTGAGGCGCTTAGCGCCCGGCGCCGTAGGATCCGGCCGCGACGCAGCTCGGTGCCGCTCGGTGCCGATGCGGGGGAGTCCTGGCTGGCCAGCGCGGAAACGACCGCGGCCAGGGCGGCGACTTCCTCGGCCGTGGGATTTCCGCGGGTGATGGACAGCTGTGTCGCCGGGGCCTCCGTGTCGAGACCGGTGCTCTGGTTGCCGGTCACAGCGGCATGTTCCCGTGCTTCTTGGCCGGCAGTGCGGCGTGCTTGTCGCGCGTGGCGCGCAGTCCGCGCACGATCTGCAGGCGGGTGTCCGAGGGGGCGATGACCGCATCGACGTAGCCAAGCTCGGCTGCCTGGTACGGGTTGAGCAGCTCGGCCTCGTAGCCCTCGATGATGGCGGTGCGGCGTGCCTCCACGTCCCCGCCCTCGGCGGCAACGGCTGCAAGATCACGGCGGTAGAGGATGTTGACGGCGCCCTGGGCGCCCATCACGCCGATCTGCGCCGTCGGCCAGGCCAGGTTGATGTCCGCGCCCAGCTTCTTGGAGCCCATCACGATGTACGCTCCGCCGTAGGCCTTGCGGGTGATGACAGTCAGCTTGGGCACGGTGGCCTCGGCGTAGGCGTAGAGCAGCTTGGCGCCGCGGCGGATGATGCCCTGGAACTCCTGGTCCTTGCCCGGCAGGAAGCCGGGCACGTCCACCAGGGTGAGGATCGGGATGTTGAAGGCGTCGCAATTGCGCACGAAGCGGGCTGCCTTCTCGCTGGCTGCGATGTCCAGGGTGCCGGCGAACTGCATCGGCTGGTTGGCCACGATGCCGATGGTGGCGCCCTCGACACGGGCGTAGCCGATCATCACGTTGGGCGCGTAGAGCGACTGCATCTCCAGGAAGATCCCGTCGTCCACGATGTGCTCGATGACCTTGCGCATGTCGTAGGGCTGGTTGGCCGAGTCGGGGATCAGCGAGTCCAGCTCGAGGTCCGCGGCGGTGAGCTCCAGCTCCTCGTCGAATTCCACGGCCGGGGCCTCGGAGATGTTGTTCGAGGGCAGGAACTCGAGCAGTTCCTTGCAGAACTCGATCGCGTCCTGCTCGTCGGTGGCCAGGTAGGTGGCGGTGCCGGTGTTGGCGTTGTGCTGGCGGGCCCCGCCCAGGGTCTCCATGTCGACCTCTTCGCCGGTGACGGTCTTGATCACGTCGGGGCCGGTGATGAACATGTGGCTGGTCTTGTCGACCATGATCACGTAGTCGGTCAATGCGGGGGAGTACGCGGCGCCGCCGGCGCTCGGGCCCATGATCAGCGAGATCTGCGGGACGACGCCCGAGGCATGGACGTTGTTGCGGAAGATGTCGGCGAACATCGCCAGCGAGGCGACGCCCTCCTGGATGCGGGCTCCGCCGCCGTCGAGGATGCCGATGACGGGGCAACCGTTGCGCAGCGCGAATTCCTGGACCTTGACGATCTTCTCGCCGTTGACCTGGCTCAGCGAGCCGCCGTAGACGGTGAAGTCTTGGGAGTAGACGGCGACCGGGCGCCCGTCTACGGTGCCGTAGCCGGAGACCAAGCCGTCGCCCAGCGGACGCTTCTTTTCCATCCCGAAGGCGGAGCTGCGGTGCACGGCCAGCGCATCGAACTCGATGAACGAGCCTTCGTCGAGCAACATGTCGACGCGTTCGCGGGCGGTGTGCTTGCCTCGTGCGTGCTGCTTCTCGATGGCCTCGGCGCCCGAAGGAGCCTGGGCGAGGGCTTCGCGGCGACGGAATTCGGCGATCTTGCCTGCCGTGGTCGACAGGTCGATCGAATCCGTGGCGTCGGCGATGCGGCTCTGGGTCATCCCATGGCTCCCTTGAAGTAGATAAGTAGTAGGAAAGGCACAACAACAATGCCACCTCGGCCAGTCTAGTGACGCTCTGGGTCGAATTATGTGTAGGAAAGCTACAAGATCGTGTCGTGTTGGGGGTCAAGTCGTCCATAAAACAAGTTACTGGCGAGTAGCTTTTGGGGTGGTGCCTCACGTAATGTGGCTCACATGAGTGAATCGAACCGCGACGCCATCGCCGCCAATGCCAAGCCCCTGAGGGGCAAGACCATTCTCATGAGCGGAGGTAGCCGCGGCATCGGGCTGGCCATTGCGCTGCGTGCCGCGGCCGACGGGGCCAACGTGGCCATCATGGCCAAGACCGCCACCGAGCAGGCCAACCTCGCCGGCACGGTGTTCACCGCGGCGCAGGAGATCACCGCGGCCGGCGGCCATGGGTTGGCCATCGTGGGGGACGTGCGCAACGACGAGGATGTGCTCGGGGCCGTCGCGCAAACCGTTGAGCGCTTCGGCGGGATCGACGTGGTGGTCAACAACGCCTCGGCCATCGACCTGTCCAAGACCGATGACGTGTCGATGAAACGCTACGACCTGATGATGGACATCAACGTCCGCGGCACCTTCATGCTCTCCAAGACAGCATTGCCGCACCTGCGCAACAGCAACAACGGGCACATCCTCACGCTCTCCCCGCCGCTGAACCTGGAGCCGAAGTGGGCGGGGAAGCACCTGGCGTACACCATGGCCAAGTACGGGATGAGCATGACGACCCTGGGGCTGGCCGAGGAGCTGCGCGGCACCGGCGTCGGGGTCAACTCCCTGTGGCCGGCCACGCTGATCGACACCGCCGCGATCCGCAACATGCCCGGGGGCGCCCAGCTGGTCAAGGCCGCGCGCTCGGCACGCATCGTTGCCGACGCCGCGCACGCGATCCTCACCAGCGATGCGCACGCCTGCAGCGGGAACTTCTTCACCGACGAGGCCGTGCTGGCCGCCGCCGGCGTCACCGACTTCACCGGCTACTCCATGGGCGCGCCCGAATCCGACCTGGTCCCGGACATCTTCCTGTGATCCCGGATCCGCCCCTGGCTGCGCGGGCCGCAGGTGCCGGGGTCCAATGTGCCCGGGGAGACGATCCGGTGGTCGCGGGAATAGTCTTGGGGGCATGAGCATTGAACCAAACCCCGTGCCCACCTTCCCGTCCAACGCCGCCGCAGGGGGAGCCGATGCCGGGCGCGCGCCGCTGGACGCGGACGCGTTGCGCCGGGTGTTGGGCGGGCTGGGAGCCGGCGAGTTGTGGATCAGTCAGAGGACCGGGTCGACGAACGACGACCTGGCAGCGCGCGCCCAGGAGGCACCGCTGGCAAACTTGAGCGTGGAAACCACCGAACACCAGATGGCCGGGCACGGGCGGCTGGGGCGGGACTGGCAGACACCGGAGCGCAGCGCGCTGGCCACCAGCATCTACTTCCGCCCGGCCCCCGGGTTCGACCAGTCGGGGCTGGCCTGGCTGTCGATGCTCTGCGCCACCGCCATGGTGCAGACGCTGCGCGAGGACGCGGGGCTGGCGGCCGGCCTGAAGTGGCCCAACGACGTGGTCGCCGGCGGCAAGAAGGTCTGCGGCGTGCTGGCGCAATTGGTCATGACCGGACAGGGACCGGTGGTCATTGTCGGCGCCGGGCTCAACGTGAGCCTCACGGCCGACGAGCTTCCGGTGGACACGGCCGCGAGCCTGGCGACGCTGGGGGCCGGAACCCTTGACCGCACGCTGCTGCTGGGCGGCTACCTGCGCCGGGTGGTGCACCTCTTCAGGAGCTTTGAACAGGCAGGCGGCAACGCCGCGGCCCGGACCGGGTACGCGCCGGTGCCGTCGGAGGCAGGAGCCGGCGCGGAAGCCGCGCCCTCAACGCTGCGCGAGCTGGTGCGGTCGGTGATGGTGACCATCGGCCACGAGGTCGACGCGCACCTGCCCAACGGCACGGTGCTGCGCGGCACCGCCATCGACCTGGATGCCGAAGGCTCCCTGAGCGTTCGCGATGCAGGCGGGAAGGTGCACAGCGTGCTGGCCGGGGACGTCTACCACCTGCGGCGCAGCGACGGCTCCTACGCCTAGCGCGCGGCCGGCCCTGCAACGCGGCTCCGGGCGCCTGCCGCGGGCATGCCGGCGGCGAAAGCCGTGAAGAGCCGAAGAAATGACGCCCATGAATGGCACATCACGCAAGGAACCACGGATACTGTACCCAAAGCGTGGGTCCACTGGCTCTACCATTGAAGGAGCAAGACCGGCACGCACAACCGGTGTGTGGGTTGAAGGAGCCGGGACGTGAAGTTGATATTGGAGAAACGCGAGCGAGTCATCGTCAAGACCCGCGCGCACCGCCGGGTGCTGCGTGGCCCGTTCCTCCGCTTCCTGCTCCTGCTGGCGGGCGGCTGCTACTTGCTGGGCCTGCTGCTGCGCAATGACCTGCCCCCGTGGGTGGACCAGGGACGGCCGCTCCTGGCGGCGATGCTGGCCGTGGTATCTGGCGTCCTGCTGGTCATCTGGTGCCTGCGGCCCTGGATTCGTTGGGCCAACAGCTACGTCTACCTGACCACCGAGCGCATCGTCACCAAGCGTGGACGCCGGGCCTCCGGGCAACATTCCATCGGGTTGTACGCAATCCACGATATTGTTGCGGTGGTAAGGACCAACGCGCCGGCGACCGCGCCCGGGACACTTTCGGTAGTGTTGGCCGAACAACGCTTCAACATCCCGCACGTCCCGGCCGTGGCCCGCATGCGCGAATTTTGCATCGGGGCCATTACTGCCCTGCCGAACTTCCCACGGGTCGATGGTGTAAACATGGAAGAACGCGTTGACGGGGATCCGCCAATGACGCCACTGAACGAATCACGCCAGCAGCACCCAGAGCAGCAACAAAGAGAATGGACTGAGCATGAGTGAGCGGTCGCCGGCGACGGGCACCCAACCCGCCGCGCCCACCGCTGCCCGCGACGCGGCACGTGCCCAGGCCCAACGCCACCCCGCCGATGCCGCGGAGGCACCGGCCCCCGAGGCCAACGGCGCGCTGCATCCGGAGCCGGCGCAGCCAGCCGTCGAACTCGAGCCCGCGCTCGCTGACCCCCTGGGCGACTTGGTCGAGGCCATGAAGCGCCCGGAACAGATCGACCGGACCACCCCGGGGCCTGCACGCGACGCGGTCCGCGAGCTGGAACGGCGCCTGCTGGGTGCCGATCGCACCATGCGCCGCCGTGAAATGGCCGCCGGGGCAGGGGTCTCGCTGCTCTCGGCCCGCAAGATCTGGCGCGCCCTCGGTTTCCCGAACCTGGGCGACGAGGAGGTCTTCTTCACCACCGTCGACCAGGACGCACTGAAGTCCATCCTGAACATGGTCCGCGAGGGGACCCTGACCGAGGAAACTGCAATCTCGCTGACCCGTTCGGTCGGCCAGATGACCGACCGCATGGTGGTCTGGCAGGTCGAGGCGCTGGTCGAGGACATGGTGCAGAACCAGAAGATGAGCGACCCCGAGGCCCGCCGCAACCTGGTGAACCTGCTGCCGGACATCATTGAGCCGCTCGAGGACCTGCTGGTCTACTCCTGGCGCCGGCAGCTGAACGCCGCTGTGCACCGCTTGGTGCTCCGCGCCGAAACCGGCCTGGCCGCCTCCGCAGAAGGGCGCGACGGCTCCGAGGACGACGCCCCGCTGCCGCTGGCCCGCGCCGTCGGCTTCGCCGACCTGGTCTCCTACACCTCGCTCTCACGCCGGATGAACGAGCGCACGCTGGCCCAGCTGGTGCAGCGCTTCGAATCCAAGTGCGCAGAAATCATCTCCATCGGTGGCGGCCGGCTGGTCAAGACCATCGGCGACGAGGTGCTCTTCGTGGCCGAGACCCCGCAGGCAGGCGCGCAGATCTCCCTGGCCATGTCCAAGGAGTTCGCCGCCGACGAGCTGCTGCCCAACACGCGCGTCGCGCTGGTCTGGGGCCGCGTGCTGTCCCGCCTGGGCGATATCTACGGGCCCACGGTGAACCTGGCCGCGCGGCTGACCTCGCTGGCGGAGCCCGGCACCGTGCTGACCGATGAACTCACCGCCTCCACCCTGGCAGGGGATGCACGCTTTGTGCTTGAGCCCCAGGAAACCACCGCCGTGCGCGGCTTCGGGGACCTCACCCCGGTGCGCCTGGCCCCGGGCACCGGGACGGGACTGGTGCTGGACTAGATGCGCTACGGATTCGGGCAGGTGCGTGCGGCGGCGGCAACCGACATCGGGCTGCGCCGCGCCGTCAACGAGGACAGCGTGCTGGATGCCGGAACCGTTTTTGCCGTGGCCGACGGAATGGGCGGGCACGAGGCCGGCGACCTGGCCTCCCGGCTGGGCATCGAGACCCTGAACGAGCTCGCCGCCGAACCCACGGATCCCGGGGACGACCCGGAGGCGCTGCCGCACGCCCGGGACGTGCTCGCCGTGGTCACGGAGGCCGATGCCCGGATCCGCCTGGCCACCGGCGCCCGCGGCGGCACCACCCTGTGTGTGCTGGCGCTGGTCCGCGTCGAGGACGACGGCGGGGCCTGGCCCGGGGAGCCCGCTGGATCGCCGGTGACGGCGCAGCTGCCCGCCGCGCACGGGGCCGGATTGACGGAGGCGCTGCACCTGCCGCTGCCCGCGGTCGGAGCGCCGCGCTATCTGGACAGCACCCACGAATCCGGCGAAGTGGACGTCGACACCGCCGCCGATCGGCCCGAGCCCGAACCCACCACCGATGTGCTGCCGCGCGCCCAAGCCGCAGGGGTGCCAGCCGCACCGGCAGGCACCGCGGCGATGACCATCGCCGGAACCTCGGCGAAGGTCACGCCGATCCCCGGCGCCGGCGACGGGTTTGTCGGCGCGGAGGAGGACCCGGTGCGGGTGATGCTGCTGAACGTCGGCGACTCCCGCGGCTACCGGCTGCGCGACGGCGTGCTGACCCAGCTGACCCGCGACCACTCCGCGGTCCAGGAGCTCATCGACGCCGGCATCATCACCGAGGCGGAGGCGCGCATCCACCCGCAGCGCAACCTGATCACCCGGGCGCTGGGGGCCGGCGGCAATTCGGTGCCTGACACCCAGTTCCACCTGCCGCGGCCCGGGGACCGCTACCTGCTGTGCACCGACGGACTCACCGGCGAGGTCGAGCCCAAGGCCATGGAAGAGATCCTGGCCCTGACCCCTGACCGCACCGAAGCGGTGGGCCGGCTCATCGACGCCGCCCTGGCCAGCGGCGGCCGGGACAACATCTCGGTGGTCATTGTCGATATCGAGGGCCCCGGCGCCTGATTGGCCGCGCGCCGGGCACGACGCGCCACACGCCCACGGTGCCGGGACACCAACTCGGGGGGTTTTCTGGGGCAAAATGGAGGGGTGATGCCCCAAGAGCCGACCCCGCAGCCAGCCCAGAGCCAGCCCGTTGACGCCCCGGACCGTCAATCCCCGGCGACGGAATCCGACGTGCCCCGGGCAGCAGGCGCCGACGCCCTGGCCGCAGCGCTCGAAGCCGAGGCAGTGGTCCCCGACGAGGCCCTGCGCGAGGAGTACCGTCAGCTGACCGACGAGGTCCGCAAGCACCGCGCCGCGTACTACAACGACGACGCCCCGCTGATTTCCGACGCCGAGTTCGACAAGCTGTACTCGCGCCTTGAGCTCCTCGAGGCACAAAACCCCGCCATCGTCGCCAACGATTCGCCCACCCAAGAGGTCGGCGGCGAGGTTTCCGCGGCCTTCGCAGAGGTGGTGCACCTCTCGCGCATGTACTCCCTGGAGGACGTGTTCTCCCTCGGGGAGGTCACCGCCTGGGGGGAAAAGACCGCGGCGAACGCCGCGCTGCGCGCCGCCGGGCACGAGCTCAAGTGGCTCTGCGAGGTCAAGATCGACGGGCTGGCGGTGAACCTGCTCTACCGCAACGGCAAGCTGGTGCGCGCGGCCACCCGCGGGGACGGCACCACCGGGGAGGACGTCACCCACAACGTGCTGACCATCAAGGACATCCCCACGCAGCTGGCCGGCCAGGACTGGCCCGAGGAAGTGGAAGTCCGCGGGGAGATCTTCATCCCCTCGGCCGACTTCGCCGCCTACAACGAGGCGCTGATCACCGCAGGCAAGGCGCCGCTGGCCAACCCGCGCAACGCTGCCGCCGGATCCATTCGGCAGAAGGACGCCAAGGAAACCGCCAAGCGGCCGCTGAAGATGTTCGTCCACGGCTTCGGGGTGCGCTCCGGGCTCACCGCCTCCACCCAGTCGGAGACTTACGCGCTCATGGCCTCCTGGGGCCTGCCGGTCTCCCCGTACTCTCGTGTCGTCGATACCCTCGATGAGGTGCTCGCGTTCATCGCCGAGAACGGTGAACACCGCCACGATCTGCTGCATGAGATCGACGGCATCGTGGTGAAGACCGACGCGTTCGAGATCCAGCGCAACCTCGGCTTCACCTCCCGCGTCCCGCGTTGGGCAGTGGCCTACAAGTACCCGCCCGAAGAGGTCAACACCGTACTTCTCGACATCCAGGTACAGGTGGGCCGCACGGGACGCGTCACCCCCTTTGGCATCATGGCACCGGTGCTGGTGGCCGGGTCCACCGTGGAGCGCGCGACGCTGCACAACCAGGACGTGGTCAAAGCCAAGGGCGTGCTCATCGGGGACACCGTGATCCTGCGCAAGGCGGGGGACGTGATCCCGGAAATCGTCGGACCCGTCCTGGCGCTGCGGACGGGCAGCGAACGCGAATTCGTCATGCCCACCACCTGCCCCTCCTGCGGGACGGCGCTGGCCCCGGCCAAGGAGGGCGATGTGGATATCCGCTGCCCCAACGCCGAATCCTGCCCGGTGCAGCTCACCGAACGCGTCGCCCACCTGGGCGGGCGCGGCGCCTTCGACATTGAGGCGCTGGGCTATGAGGCCGCGCAGGCGCTGACCATCGGGCCCGGCGAGGACCCTGCGGAAAATGGCGGGGTCATCGCCCCGGCCGGCCCCGGCCCGCTGCGCAATGAGGCAGCCATCTTCGATTTGGCCGCTGGCAACCCGGATTCCACGCTGCGCGAGGCGCTGTCGGCGGTCAACGTGTGGCGCGAGATCCGCTCCAAGGGCGAGGGCACCGGCAAGTTCGCCTTGGTCCCGTACTTCTACTCCAAGGCCACCGCAAAGAAGCCGTCGGTCCCGACCAGGACCACCGAAAAACTCTTCGACGAGCTGGAAAAGGCCAAGAGCCAGCCGTTGTGGCGGGTCCTGGTCGGATTGTCCATCCGGCACGTGGGACCCACCGCCTCACGCTCGCTGGCCACCAAATACGGGTCAATGGTCGAGATCATCAAGGCCTTGGAAGCCGAGGGTGCCCGCGAGGCACTCGCCGAGGTCGACGGGGTCGGTGCCATCATTGCCGACGCGCTGATCGAGTGGTTCGCCGTCGACTGGCACCGGGACATCATTGCCGCCTGGGATGCAGCCGGGGTCTTGATGAAGGACGAGCGGGACGAGTCCATCGTGAAGCACCTGGAGGGGATGAGCATCGTGGTCACCGGCACGCTGCCGACCTACAGCCGGGACGCGGCCAAGGAAGCGATCATCATCCGCGGCGGGAAGGCCGCAGGGTCGGTCTCCAAGAACACCGCCTACGTGGTCGCCGGCGAGGCCGCCGGCTCCAAGCTGGACAAGGCGGTCACCCTGGGCGTGCAGGTGCTCGACGAGGAGGGCTTCAAGCTGCTGCTTGACGGCGGGCCCGAGGCCGTGGAGGGTCGCCCCAACCCCGAGGCGTAGCGCCGCGGGACCCTGCGGTTTGGGTTCCGGTCCGCCTCCGTTCTGCACAGCAAGGCTTTTTGAAGACCCGAAGGCAACATCCCTGCCAGCAGGCCCCCAGGCCCGGCACCCCCCCAGTCACCAAGGAGCAGCACATGAGCACGAACCCGAAGCACCTGCAATCGGCGCAGGGTGCCGCTACGGCATCCGACGACCAGGACGCCTCGCTGCGCCGCGAGCTGCTGGCCGTGGCCCGCGAGGCCGCTGCCGCCGGTGCCGCAGTGCTGGCCGAACGGGGCCGCGGCAAGGTGGCTGCCGACACCAAGAGTGCGGCGGGGGACTGGGTCACCGACTTCGACCGCCGGGCCGAAATGGCGGTGCGCGACGTGATCGCCGCGGCGCGGCCCAACGACGCGATCACCGGTGAGGAATACGGACGCACGGTCCCCGCACAGCCCTCGGGCTACCGCTGGTCGATCGACCCGCTGGACGGCACCGCGAACTTCGTGCGCGGCATCGTGTACTACTGCACTTCGGTGGCGGTGTTCGGGCCGCTCGACGGGGCGGCCGCGGCAACGGCAACGGAAACGGCCACCTCGACGGGCAACACACTGGCGGCCGACGGCGCCGCCATGGATGCGGGCACCCACGGGTGGCTCGCGGCTTCCATCAACGCACCGGCCCTGGGCGTCGAATACTACGCCGCCGCCGGGGACGGGGCATGGCTTGTCGATTCCGTGCTGGAGGCCGGGTCCGATGCCAGGCGCGGCGGCAGTGCGACCCGTGCGCAACGGTTGCACGGGGGCGACAAGGAAGAAGCCGGCCGCCTGCTGGCCACCGGCTTCGGCTACGACGCGGACCGCCGGCAGTTCCAAGTCGGCGCGCTGCTGGGGTTGATGCCGGGCTTTGCCAATGTGCGCCGCATCGGGTCGGCCGCGCTGGATTTGTGCCTGGTCGCCGACGGCACGCTTGACGCCTACGCGGAGTATGGCACGCAGGAATTCGACTGGGCCGCCGGTGCACTCATCGTGGCCGAGGCCGGG
This sequence comes from Paeniglutamicibacter sp., assembly GCF_046714615.1. NCBI lineage: Bacteria > Bacillati > Actinomycetota > Actinomycetes > Micrococcales > Micrococcaceae > Paeniglutamicibacter > Paeniglutamicibacter sp. Next base: position 5,188 of record NZ_JBKKAP010000067.1, on the reverse strand, counting down.
TTGCCGGTGCTGCGCCCCCGGACCGATCCGGGGTGGCAGGCCGCCGGATACCTGGACTTCGACGCGCTGCCCGCGGAAGTGCCGGCGACCGAACAGCCCGCAGCCCAACAGCCCGCAGCCCAACAGCCCGCGGCGAAATAGCCGGATTGCGGACTCGAGGAACACCGGGTCAGCACAAGCCCGCCGAAGCCGTGGATGCACCACGGGGGCGGCGGGCTTCGTCGTCGGCCCCCGGAAAAGCAGGAGCCGGTGTGCGCCATGTGCGGAACTGCTGGCCGGCGGCCGCATCGTAGGCGGCGGCCTGCGCGCGGATCTGCTCCTCGGACTTCCCGCAGCCGTCCGGCACCTGCGGCCTGGACCCGGGCGGTGCGATGACGTTGTACAGCTCGATGACCAGGGTCTGGAGGTAGGACTGTTCGTGGGGGGTTTTCCAGGCCGACATATTCATCCAGCGCGAAGGCGGTGGTCTTGCCAAAGTCGGCGTCACCGCGTGCGACGGCCTTGGCCGGCTCCGCGTAGAGTCCCAGCGGGGTGGACCCTGTGGCAACGCCCAGGACGGCATCCCCAAAGGCACGGGTGCGCGGCCCGTCGATCAACGCCTCGGCGGCGAACCCGGCGGCTTCTTCGGCGGTGGCGGCGATCAGTGCTTCCCTGTGTGTTCCTTTGCGGTGGTGCAAGATTTCCCTGGCGGGTGTCGCGGGGCAATCGGGGGTGAGGTTGGCAACAAGCGCCCGGTGCCCGGAACGCCCGCGCTCCGGGGGCTGGCACACTTGAAGTTAATGACTACCGCAACACTCGCACCCACCAGCACCCTGTTGATCCGGCCGGCCACCGAAGCCGACTACCCGCACATTGCGCGGATCACCGTGGACTCCTACCTGCATGCAGGGCACTTCGATGACCCGGACCACGAGTACCTGGAGTTCGTGCAGCAGGTTGCCGCGCGCCATGCCGCCTCCGAGATCCTGGTCGCCGAGCGCGACGGCGTGGTCATCGGGTCGGTCACCTTGGTGCGCGAGGGCACCGAGTATGCGGACATCGCCCGCCCCGGCGAGCTGGAATTCCGGATGCTGGTGGTGGACCCGGCCGTGCAGCGTTCGGGCGCCGGACGCGCCCTGCTCAACGCGGTCATCGCCCGCGCCCGCGAGATCGAGGACGTGCACACAGTCTCGCTGACCACCGGCAGCCACTGGGTTGCCGCCCGCGCGCTCTATGAGGCCGACGGCTTCGTGCATGCCTCCGAGCGCGACTGGTTCGTCCCGAACACCAAAATCGTGCTGGTGGTCTACACCTTCGCGCTCTAGCGTTCTTCGCTTTCTTACTTCCCCGTCTGCCGCTGCCGCAAGCCGGCGCACCGCGAAGGGGGATTGCCGCATCCAGGCTCCGGTACGGCGGAATTTTCCGCGGAACCGGAGCCTGCTGCATTTGGCGCATGACGGGGTTTTCCAAGCCGACGTGGGTCGATTGGATAGGGTGGGGGCCAGTGCCGGGATGCTGCCGCAGGTGCGGAAGGCATTCGGGCACAGATTCCATCCGTCGACGTCGTGCAGGAGAGCATCATGAGCGAGATTTTTGCCACCACCATGGATCCCACCAAGAAGGAGCTCATCGGGGCGTGGCTGCCGCGCCAGCCGTGGTTCGCCGGGGAGCGCGAGCCGGTGCTGGAGACCATCGGCGGCTTCCGGCTCGATGACCCCGCCGGCGAGGTGGGCCTGGAGTTCATCATCGTGGCCGACTCCGCATCGTCGACCCCCGTGACGTACCACGTGCCGCTGGCCTATCGCGGCGCGCCGCTGCCCGGCGCCGAAGCCTTCCTGCTGGGAACCAGCGAACACGGCGTGCTCGGAAAGCGCTGGATCTACGACGCGGAGGGCGACCCGGTGTGGCAGGCACAGGTGTGGGCCCTGCTGGCCGGGGACGTGCAGGCACAGCACCAGAACATTTCCCATACCCTCGAGCCGCTGGTGGGGGTGCATCGTGCAGGGCAGGAATCCGAAGCCGGCGTAGGCATCAAGGACCAGGAAATTGCGGTGATCCGTCGCCCGGTTGCCGGGACAACCGGCTCGTCGGGCGCCTCGGCGTGGATCGGCTCGCCGTGGAGCGATGCCGGGCAGGGCGTGAGCGGGGCAGTCATCGAATTTTCGTAGGTCGATGGCGCCTGGGCCCCGGGTTGTCCCGGGGCCCGAATGGGCCCTGGCGGAGGGTTGCAGGGCGAGATCTGCAAGGGCAGGGCGTACTAGACTAGGGGGGAAACCCCATCCGCCCACCTAGGGAGATACATGTCTGCCATCAGCCGTGAGGACGTTGCGCATTTGGCGCAGCTGGCCCACATCGAGATGAGCGATGCCGAGCTGGAAAAAATGACCGGCGAACTCGGTGTCATTGTCGATTCAATCGCGTCGGTCTCAGAGGCCGCCTCGGCCGATGTTCCGGCCACCACGCACCCCATTGCCCTGTCGAACGTGTTCCGCGAAGACGTGGTCGGCCCGACGCTAACCGCTGAGGAAGCGCTGATGAACGCACCGGACTCCGTCGACACCCGCTTCAAGGTGCCGGCCATTTTGGATGGAGAGTAATTCATGAACGAGATTATTCACCTTTCCGCCACCGAGCTTGCAGCCAAGCTGCGCGCCGGCGAAATCACGTCCGTGGCCGCCGTGCAGGCGCACCTGGACCGCATTGCCGAGGTTGACGGCGGGGAGCGCGGAATCCACGCCTTCCTGCACGTGAACACCGATGAGGCACTGGCAGTTGCCGCCGAGGTCGACGCGATCCGCGCCGCCGGGGGAGACGCCGCCGAGGCCCTGCACCTGTTCGCCGGCGTGCCGATCGCCATCAAGGACCTCATCGTCACCAAGGGGCAGCCGACCACGGCAGCCTCGAAGATGCTTGAGGGCTGGATGAGCCCGTACGACGCGACGGTGATCGAAAAGATCCGCGCAGCGAAGCTGCCGATGCTGGGCAAGACCAACCTGGACGAGTTCGCGATGGGTTCCTCCACCGAGCACTCCGCCTACGGCCCGACCCGCAATCCGTGGGACCTGGACCGCATCCCCGGCGGCTCCGGCGGCGGCTCCGCTGCCGCGGTGGCAGCCTTCGAGGCACCGCTGGCACTGGGCACCGACACCGGCGGATCGATCCGCCAGCCCGGCGCCGTCACCGGCACCGTCGGCGTGAAGCCGACCTATGGCGGGGTTTCGCGCTATGGCGCCATCGCCATGGCCTCCTCGCTTGACCAGATCGGCCCGGTCACCCGCACCGTGCTGGACTCCGCCTACCTGCACGAGCTGATCGGCGGGCACGACCCGGCCGACTCGACCTCGCTGAACGAACCGGTGCCGGCACTGGTTGCCTCTGCAGAGCTTGGCGCCTCCGGCGACATGACCGGCGTGCGCGTCGGCGTCATCAAGGAACTGCAGGGCGAAGGTTATGAGGCAGGCGTGCAGGCACGCTTCGACGAGTCGCTCGAGGCACTGCGTGCCGCGGGAGCGGAAATCGTCGAGGTCTCCTGCCCCAACTTCAAGTACGCGCTGGGCGCCTACTACCTGATCATGCCCTCGGAGGTCTCCTCCAACCTGGCGAAGTTCGACGGCGTGCGCTTTGGCACCCGCGTGCTTCCCGCGGGGGGCCCGCTGACCATCGAACGCGTCATGGGTGCCACCCGCGCCGCCGGATTCGGCGACGAGGTCAAGCGCCGCATCATCCTGGGCACCTACGCGCTGAGCGCCGGTTACTACGATGCCTACTACGGCTCGGCGCAGAAGGTCCGCACGCTGATCCAGCGCGACTTCGACGCCGCGTTCGCGCAGGCAGACGTGCTGATCTCCCCGACGAGCCCGACCGTCGCCTTCGAGCTGGGTTCCAAGACCGACGACCCGCTGGCCATGTACCTCAACGACGTGGCCACCATCCCGGCGAACATGGCCGGGATCCCGGGCATCACCGTTCCGGGTGGCCTCTCCGAGGGCCTGCCGGTCGGCATCCAGTTCCTGGCCCCGGCCCGCGAGGATGCCCGCCTTTACCGTGCCGGTGCGGCACTTGAAAAACTGCTGGAAGACAAGTGGGGTGGCCGGTTGATCGACCAGGCACCCGAGCTGTCCGCCGCCACCACTGGAGGGGTTGCCTAACATGGCTTCGTACACCGATGAACTGGTCGACTTCGACGTCGCACTGGAAAAATACGACCCGGTACTGGGCTTCGAGGTCCACGTCGAGCTGAACACCAAGACCAAGATGTTCTCCTCGGCGCCGAACGTGTTCGGCGATACGCCCAACACCAACGTGACCCCGGTCTGCCTGGGCCTGCCCGGCGTGCTGCCGGTGGTCAACAAGACCGCGGTGGAATACGCGATCATGATCGGCCTGGCGCTGAACTGCAAGATCGCCGAGCGGTGTGGCTTCGCGCGGAAGAACTACTTCTACCCGGACACCCCGAAGAACTTCCAGACCTCCCAGTACGACGACCCGATCGCCTACGACGGCTGGATCGACATCGAACTGGCCGACGGCGAGGTCTTCCGCGTGGAGATCGAGCGCGCGCACATGGAAGAGGACGCCGGAAAGCTCACCCACATGGGTGGGGCCACCGGCCGCATCCAGGGCGCCGACTACTCGCTGGTGGACTACAACCGTTCAGGCGTGCCGCTGGTCGAAATCGTCACCAAGACCATCGAGGGTGCCGGCAAGCGCGCCCCCGAGCTGGCCAAGGCGTACGTCGCTGCGATCCGCGAGATCGTCAAGGCGCTGGATGTCTCCGACGCGAAGATGGAACGCGGCAACGTGCGCTGCGACGCCAACGTCTCGTTGATGCTCAAGGATGCGACGAAGCTCGGCACCCGCACCGAGACCAAGAACGTGAACTCGCTGCGCGCCGTCGAGCACGCGGTGCGTTTCGAGATCGAGCGCCACGCGGCGGTGCTGAACTCGGGTGCCGCGATCGTGCAGGAAACCCGCCACTGGCACGAGGATACCCGCACAACGACCTCGGGCCGCCCGAAGTCGGATGCGGATGACTACCGCTACTTCCCGGAGCCGGACCTGGTTCCGGTCATCACCACCCCCGAGTGGATCGAGGAGCTGCGCGCTCGCCTGCCCGAGCCCCCGGCCGAGCGCCGCACGCCCCTGCAGGCCGACTGGGGCTACACGGATGCAGAGTTCCGTGACCTTGTGAATTCCGGTGTCACCGAGC
>NZ_JBKKAP010000066.1:0-11221 GCF_046714615.1 Paeniglutamicibacter sp. | reverse complement strand
GTCTTGCCGCGGGCACCCACAGCTTTTGGGACGTCTCTTTGCCTAGCTTGCCGACTTGTCCCTGATCTCGGTGATGATGCCGGAGAAGTCTCGTCCCGCACCGCCCTCGTCGGCGAACTTGCGGTAGATCTGCGCGGCCAGCGGGCCCAGTTGCGCGGCAACCCCCGCATTCTCCACGGCGTTCAGCGCCAGTCCCAGGTCCTTGGCCATCAGTGCACCGGCAAAACCGGGCGTGTAGTCGCGGTTGGCCGGAGAGGTGGGCACGGGCCCGGGGACCGGGCAATTGGTGGTCACCGACCAGCATTGGCCCGAGGCCGTGGAAATCACGTCGAACAGGGCCTGGTGGGACAGCCCCAGCTTTTCGCCCAGCACGAAGGCCTCGGCGGCACCGATCATGGAGATGCCCAGGAGCATGTTGTTGCAGATCTTCGCGGCCTGGCCGGCCCCGTGACCGCCGCAGTGCACCAGCTTCTTGCCCATGACTTCCAGCAGCGGGGTGATGTGCCCGAGGTCTGCCGCCTCGGCGCCGATCATGAACGTCAGCGTCCCGGCCTCGGCGCCGACCACGCCGCCGGAAACCGGGGCGTCGGCGGAGCGGTGCCCGGCCGCCAGCGCCAGCTGTGCCGCCTCGCGGGCCTGGGCCACGTCGATGGTGGAGCAGTCGAGGAACAGGGTGTTCGGCGGGGCGCTTTCCAGCAGCCCGGGTTCGCCGACGCCGCGATAGGCATCGAGCAAGATGGCCCCGGAGGGGAACATCGTGAGCACGATGCGCGCGCCGGTGGCCGCCTCGATGGCCGAGCCAGCACAGGGCACGCCCGCCTTCACTGCTGCGTCCACGGCCGCGGGGACGACGTCGAAGCCCACCACGTCGAAGCCGGCCTTGATGAGGTTCACGGCCATGGGCTCGCCCATGTGCCCGAGTCCCAGGAATGCTATCCGGCCCGCGGAGGCGGGCGATTTTTCAGACATGTTTTCCTCCAGCGTTATTCGACCGCGTCGCTCAGGGCGCGTGGATTGAGTTTGAGTTCGCGTTCCCCGAGCGAGGCAAAGCACGCGTCGATATCGTCCTGTTGCACCTGGGCCAGGGTGGCGGGATTCCACGCCGGGGCGTAGTCCTTGTCGATGACCTGGGCGCGGATCCCCTCGGGAAAGTCGCTGGACCCGAGCAGGCGCAGCCCGACCCGGTATTCCTGCTCCAACGCCTCTTCGAGGGACCCCAGGTCCCTGGCGCGGCGCAGCGAGGCCAGGGTGAGCTTCAGTGCAGTCGGTGATTTCTTCGCCAGCGTCGTCACCGCGTACTCGGCCTCCGAGTTGCCCGCGCCGGCGAGTTCCTGTAGCGCGGAAACGATGTCTTCGACCTCCTTCTGTGCATAGGTCTCATCCAGCCATGGTCGCCAGGCCTCAAGGTTCGAGGCAGGGACGGGAAGGACGAACCCCGGCAGCGCCTCGTCAACCGGCGTCCGTTCAAGTTCGGCGAAGAGCTCCTCGGCGCGGGCAAAGTCGATGAGGTGGTCGGCGAGCCCCAGGTAGAGCACCTCGGCCGCGCCCAGGTGCTCGCCGGTGAGCGCGGCATGGGTGCCTGTCTCCCCTGGGGCGCGGGAGAGCAGGTAGCTTCCGCCGACGTCCGGGACGAAGCCGATGGTGGTTTCGGGCATTCCGCTGCGGGTCCGGGTGGTGACCAGCCGGTGGCTGCCGTGAGCGGATATCCCGACTCCCCCGCCCAGCACCAGCCCGTCCATGTAGGCGATGTAGGGCTTGGGATAGGCGTTGATCAGGGAATTCAGCCGGTACTCGGTCGCCCAAAAATCCTCGGTCTCGGTGCCGCCTGCCGCGATGTCGCGGTGGATCGCCACGACGTCGCCGCCGGCGCACAGCCCGCGTTCCCCGGACCCGCGCACCAGCACCTGGCTCACCGCCGGGTCGGTTGCCCAGGCGCCGAGGGTCTCGAGCATCGTTGCCGCCATGCCGGCAGTCAGGGCATTGACGGCGCGCGGCCGGTTCAACGTGATCACGCCGAGGGTGCCCCGGACTTCGGAAAGGATCTGTGCCTCATCCACGTTGATTAGCTGCCTTCCGGCATCACGAAGCTGGCGCCCTCGCGGATGCCCGAGGGCCAGCGCGTGGTGACGGTCTTGGTCTTGGTGTAGAAACGGAAGGCGTCGGCTCCGTGCTGGTTCAGGTCCCCGAAGCCCGAGGCCTTCCATCCGCCGAAGGTGTAGTAGGCGATCGGCACGGGGATGGGCACATTGACCCCGACCATGCCGACCTGGACGCGCGAGGTGAAGTTCCGCGCGGTGTCGCCGTCGCGGGTGTAGATGGAGACGCCGTTGCCGAACTCGTGTTCCGAGGGCAGGCGCAGGGCCTCCTCGTAGTCCTTGGCCCGCACCACGCAGAGCACCGGACCGAAGATCTCTTCCTTGTAGATCCGCATGTTTTCGGTGACGTTGTCAAAGAGGGTGGGGCCGACCCAGAATCCGTCTTCGTGGCCCGGGACGCTCAGCCCTCGCCCGTCGACCAGCAGCGAGGCCCCTTCATCGACGCCGACCTGGATGTAGTCCTCGATGCGTTCCTTGGCGCTTTGGGCCACGACCGGCCCGAAGTCGGATTCCTTGTCCATGCCGTCGCCGACCTTGAGCCCGGCCACGCGTTCCTTCAGCTTGGACACCAGGGCGTCGGCAGTGGCCTCGCCGACCGGGATGGCCACCGAGATGGCCATGCAGCGTTCGCCGGCCGATCCGTATCCGGCGCCCATCAGGGCATCGGCAACCATTTCCAGGTCCGCGTCGGGCATGATGACCATGTGGTTCTTGGCGCCGCCGAAGCACTGGGCGCGCTTGCCGTTGGCTGCGGCGGTGGCGTAGATGCTTTGGGCGATCGGGGTCGAGCCCACGAAGCCGATGGCCTTCACGCGCGGGTCCTCGAGCAGCGCATCGACCGCCTCCTTGTCCCCGTTCACGACGTTGAAGACGCCGTCCGGGAGCCCGGCCTCGGTGAAGAGCTCGGCCAGCCGCAGCGGCACGGAGGGATCGCGCTCGGAGGGCTTGAGGATGTAGGAGTTGCCCGCGGCCAGCGCCGGGCCGGCCTTCCACAGCGGGATCATGGCGGGGAAGTTGAACGGGGTGATTCCGGCAACCACGCCCAGCGGCTGGCGCAGGGAGTGTACGTCGATGTCGGTTCCGGCATTGTCGGAGAATTCGCCCTTGAGCAGGTGCGGGGCGGCGGCACAGAACTCGATGACCTCGAGCCCGCGCTGGATGTCCCCCTTTGAATCGGGAAAGGTCTTGCCGTGTTCGCTGGTCAGCAGCGCCGCCAGTTCGTCCATGTTTGCGTAGACGAGCTCGACGAACTTGTTCAGGATGCGGGCCCGGCGCTGGGGATTGGTCTGCCCCCATTCGACCTGCGCGGCCTCGGCGATCGCGATGGCGCCACGGACCTCGTCGGCGGAGGCCAGCGGAAGCCTGGACTGCACGGCCCCGGTGGAGGGGTTGTACACATCGGAGAAGCGGCCGGAGGTTCCCTTGGCGTGGGCGCCGCCCACGTAATGGGTCAGTTCGCGGGTCATGTGATTGGTGCTCCTAAGCAAGATTCGCCTGAACGCGGCAGCGGCCTGTGATGCGCACCACGCCTGTTAACCAAAAATATACTCGGACTTCCTACTAAATTGCTAGGTCTTGCCGCACCCGGCCGCCACCCATGGCCGCACACGGCCCGTGCGCCGCGGCATGGAACCGCTTTCGCCTAGGCGGCAAACCGCTGACGCCCAAAACTGACCGTCGTGATGAGAGTTGATAGGTTGGGAGGGTGAAGATTGCTACTTGGAACGTGAATTCCCTTCGTGCCCGTGCCGACCGCGTCGAGGACTGGCTGCGCCGCTCCGACGTCGATGTCCTGGCGATCCAGGAAACCAAGTGCAAGGACGAGAACTTTCCGTGGGAATTGTTTGAGAACAACGACTACGAGGTCGCCCACTTCGGCCTCAGCCAGTGGAACGGCGTTGCCATCGCCTCCCGAGTGGGCCTGGACGATGTCGAGCGCACCTTCGTTGACCAGCCCGCCTTCGGCAAGGGCGGCAAGGATCCCGTCCAGGAGGCGCGCGCTATCGCCGCAACCTGCGGCGGGGTCCGCATCTGGAGCCTGTACGTGCCCAACGGGCGCGCCTTGGAAGACGAGCACATGCCCTACAAGCTCTCCTGGCTGGAGAACCTCAACAAGCAGGCGGCCGGCTGGCTGGCCGAAAACCCCGAGGCCCAGGTCGCCTTGATGGGCGACTGGAACATCGCCCCGCGCGACGAGGACGTCTGGGACATTGATTTCTTCCGCGACAACAACATGACGCACGTGTCTTCTGACGAGCGGGCGGCCTTCGAGGCCTTCCTCGAAACGGGCTTCGCCGATGTGGTGCGCCCGTACACCGACACCCCCAAAACCTACACCTACTGGGACTACACCCAGCTGCGCTTCCCCAAGAACGAGGGCATGCGCATTGACTTCACCTTGGCCTCCCCCGCACTGGCGGCCAGGGTTCTCGGGGCCAGCATCGACCGCGAGGAACGCAAGGGCAAGGGCGCCTCGGACCACACCCCGGTGATCGTGGAGCTGAGCTAGCCCATGGTCCAGGTCAGCGGTGCCAACCGGAGGGCCCTCCCGCCGACCTCTTACCTGCGCGTCTTCGAGCCCCTGCGGGCCTTTTCGGATGCCGACCAATTGGTCGCCATGGCCACCGGGAGGGTCAACCGCGAGGCCCTGGAGGATGCGAACGCGGCCGCGGCACTCCAGCGATTGACCCGGCCGCTGTCCGACCCGTTCCCGCACCTGCACCAGGAGGTTTTCCGCAAGCTGGTCACCACGTCCTGGGACGGGACCGTCAGCACCCTGTACTGCCCGGACCAGCTGGCCACCCGCACCATCCTCGCCTCGGAACAGCTTGACGGGACCATGCGCCCCCAGCTGCTGGAACTGCTGGTTCCCGACGCGGCCCGGGCGGCAAACGCGCTGCGCGTGGACCGGCAACGTTTCACCGACGACCTGGCCCACCTGCATACGCGCACCGCGACCTGGGGCATCCCGTTTGGCTGGCTGATCCTGGTGCACGAGGACGACGAGGTGGATGTCATCGAGGACGGGGAGGAACTTCTCGCCAGCCGGATCTACACGCCCCTGAACCAGGCGCTGGACCGGGTCCGCTATGCGGCGGCGACCCTTGCCATCCACGCGCCGGAGATGGACCTGCTGGACGAGCTTGCGGCGCTGAGCGAATGGCTGCAGCTCTTTGACAAGGAATCAATGGTCGAACTCGACTACGGGCGCATTGCCGCGCTCGTCTGGCCCGACGATTCGCCCCACGACCTGCGCCTGGGCATCGAGTCACTGGCTGAATCCGACCTGACCGGCGCCGCGGCGTCCTACCGCCGGCTCTCGAACCGGTGGCTGGCGGTCCGCCAGCTCGCGCGGGCCAACTAGGCCCGACCGCGGTTACAGGACGCGCTCGCTCCGCGCGAAGCGGGAGCGCGTGCCCACCGCCAGGTAGACGACCACGGGCCCGGTGACACCCAGGGCGGTCTGGGTCAGCCGAGCGGCCCGGGCGACATCTCGGCCCAGGGCCCCGGGTGCCGTGCCCTTTCGCGGCTGGACCTTGATGCGCAGCCCGGCCTCGGGTTCCAGCTCCCAGACGCTGACATGGATCGAGATGACGTCGCCGCGCCTGCCCAGGAAATGCCGGAGCGCCTGTTCCACCGCGCCCTGGGAAATTTCCACCCGGCCCGGCATGGGCTCGTCGGCGAAATACCTCGAGACGTAGTCGCCGCCGCGCCCCCTGCCCTGGACGGCAATCCACCAGAGCATCAGCAGGATGACGCAAATCAGCAGCGCGGCAATGAGGATCCACAGCCAGGAGTCCTTTTGCCCCGGCAACGTGGTGGCCGCCAGTACCCTTTCGAACCACAAGCCCACGTCCGTTGCGAGAACCCGCCAGCCGCGGCCGTAGCCCGGGGAGAAGGCAGCCAGAGCCAGGTGCAGGCCGCCGACCAGCAGCAACAGGCCCAGGACGGTGAGCATGATCCGGTTCAGGAGTCGGGGGGTCCGGTTCATTGGCCGATCACCCCGCGCGCGGCAACCCTGATGAAGACCCGCGGGGCCGGCTCGACCAGGTTGGTGCGAAGCTCGTCCTCCAGCCCGGCCACGACCATGGCCGGGTCGATGGGCGTGCCGGACGTCGGACTGAGCTGCACGTCAACACGTTCACGGTGCACCGTGACCAGCGCCTGGCCCTGGCCCACGCCGGCGTCCGCGCGGGCCCGGCGGGCCAACCCGGCCGCCAGCACCTGGTCATCGACGATGAGAACCGCATCCTCGCAGGCCAACGCGTGTCGCGCGCGTCTTCCGCGGCGCACACCGTGCAGCAGCAACACCAGCCCAAAGAGCGCTGCGGCCAGGCCCATGGCACCTTGTCCCGCGGGCTCCAGGTTCCCGGGCAATGTCGAGATCCAGTGCCACCAGGTTTCCGGCGAAGCAACCATCGGCTCCTGCCCCAGCGCCTTGAGTGCCGCCTCGAAAACGGCATAAAGGCACACCAGGACGATCAGCGCGGCAACAGTGATCGTGGCCGGCGAGCGTCCGCTGGTCAATTCGCATTCCCTGATGTCGGCGTCCTGCGCACCCATCAGCGCCTCCGTCCCACGGCAGGATCCACGATGCCGGTGACCCGCACGTCCACCCGGCTGACCAGCGAGCCGGTGAGGGCGCTGAATTGCTCGCCAATACTGCCGCGCCAGGCACGGACCCGGTCAAGCACAGTCGCTTCGGGGCCTCCGGCGAGGTCGGTGAGCGGCAGCGGCAGGTGGATGGTCAGTGCCAGGTAGCCGGAGTCGTCGCGCAGGAACGCGCGCACCAGTCCCGGGTCAACGCCGAAGATCCCGGCCGCCACCGCGCGCGCGGTGCCGGTCAGCGCCTGTGCACTGACCCGTGTGTAGCCTGCCCGCGGGGGAATCCCGGAATCCCGCCGGGAGTCAAGGACCTCCTCGCTCATGACGAGGATCGTCGCCCGGTCAACGCGTCCAGGATCGCACGCATGTCGACCCGGCCGCCGGCGATTCGGGCAAGGAGGGCGCCGACGGCCATGAAGAGGGCCATGAGGAGGAACCCGCCCACCCCGTGGGCCAAGGCCGCCCACGCCAGGATGGCTCCCAGGAGCGCACCAATGAGTGTTGGTTTCATGCCGAACCTTCCGCCGTCGCGTCACGACGCTGCTCGGACCCCGCGCCGGGGACCGGAATGTGGACGTCGCCGATCTCGATATTGACCTCAATGACTTCGAGGTCGGTCAGGTCCTGGACAGCATTGAAGACCGCTTCGCGCACCGCGGTGGCCAGGTCATGGAGGCGAACCCCGTAGGTGGCGGTGAGCACAAGATCGATGGCGACCTGTCGGGTGCCCACCTGGACACTGACCCCGTGCGCAGGTTCCTGTGGCGATCCCACCGCGCCGCGCAGGGCGCCCAGCGCCCGCGAGGTCCCCAACCCCAAGGAATGGACCCCGGGAATGCCGCGGGCGGCCGCGGCGGCCACCTTCGCCACGGCAAGGTCGTTGATTCTCGTGGTTCCGCTGGCTTCAGTTTCGGGCAGGTTGTGCACCGAAAGTTCACGATCCATGGGTCCGGTCCTCTCTGCGCTCGCCTCACCATGCTCGGCGTACGCCTCCAGCCTACAGCCGAATGTGATGGACATCGCAAGAATTGGCAGGTGGGCCGGGGTTCCGCGGTGAAAGTGGACGCAATGCCCTGAGGAAACGATGGAACGGAAGCCCGGATCCGGGCTTGATTCGGTTAAAGCAAAAACCCCCTTGGAAACAAGGGGGTTTTAGATGGTGGCTCCGACCGGCGTCGATCCGGTGACCTTTCGATTTTCAGTCGAACGCTCTACCAACTGAGCTACAGAGCCTGGCATCATCAGGCTAGATGATCACCCGATCTTCCGGCGAACCGGAAAACCTAAGCGACCCTGACGGGACTTGAACCCGCGACCTCCGCCGTGACAGGGCGGCGCGCTAACCAACTGCGCTACAGGGCCTTATTCGCGAAGTCTCCCTCGCTCACAAGACAAGAACTCTACCAGAGCTTTTCGCTCGAGCAAAATCCATATTTCGTGCGTACCCCCAACGGGATTCGAACCCGTGCCGCCGCCGTGAAAGGGCGGTGTCCTAGGCCGCTAGACGATGGGGGCCAGGAACCACCGCTTCGGATTACTCCGCCGCAGTGGACTCAAATAACTATAGAGGTAAAGTTCCCACCACGCAAAACGAGACGCGAGTGACGCTCGACACGACTGCCCATGCCCCGGTTTCCCGGCCTTCACCTCGTCGAACGGCCAACCAAACGCGGCCAGGCAGTCGGTAGAGTGCAAGCCATGGGGTACGAAATGACTGACGACGAGTTTGAGCTTGTGGCGGAGAGGGCGCTGGATGAAATCCCCGAAGCCCTGCTTTCCATGATGGAGAACGTTGCCATCTTCATCGAGGATGCGTACGAGCCGTTGCCCGGCGAGGATCCCACGACCAAGTTGCTGGGGCTTTACGAGGGAACCTCGCTCACGGAACGCGACTCGGGATGGGGTGCCGGGGCCATGCCCGACCGCATCACCATTTTCAAGGACGCAATCCTTGAGATCTGCTCCACCGAGAAGCAGGTTGTCGAAGAGGTTGGGATCACGATCGTTCACGAGATTGCCCACCACTTTGGCATCGATGACGATCGACTGCACGATCTCGGGTGGGGCTAGGGCAGCGGCCCGGCAGGGAGCCGGCCCGAGAAGCCGGCGAGGCTTGGGCCGGTACCGTCCCATCCACGGCATGGTTCTCTCACCTCTTAGTTGGGGGCCGGCGACGGTCCCGCGCCGCAGGGGGGCAACGAGCCCCACCCATGGCCTCCCAACAACATTTGACTCCTCGGCCACAACGACCCTGGTGGACGGCGCCTGAAAGGAAGCACGGGAGCCCCCGCCAGCCGGGAATGCACGCCCCCAGGGTCCGTCACCAGATGTTCATCTGGACCTTCCCGACATCCAGGACGCGCGCCTGTCGCCACCAATGGCTGGCGACAACGGCCGTCTCCGGAGATGCGGCGAAGATCCCGACACTCCGTCCTGACCTATGGCGACCCGGTCTTGGCAAGGTGGGCCATTTCGAAAAGTCTCCAAAATTCCGGGTAAATTAGCGAATAATTACACCGTTGTAATTGTAGTTATTGATGTGACTGGTGTTGCCAGTGTGAATAGTTATCCCATAGGGTGCTAGAGGAAGCAGCGATCAGGCCGCACCGTTCAGGCCGTATTTCTCGCATCTGTTGCGGGACTTGCAAACCGATCGCCGAGGTAAGGGACAACAAGGCATGGCAATCAGGGAAACACTGGGCGTCGCCGCCTGCTCATTTGCATTGGCTGCCACCTGCTTCACGGGCGCGCTCCCGGCCGCAGCGGCAACACCGACGGCACCAAGCACCCTCAGTGTCGTGACGGAGCCCCACACCTCCAGCACCGTGCTCCCCACCCAGGCACAACTGCAGGCCGCAAAATCCGACCCCGAGGCGCTCAAGGCCCTGGTCGAACGGCTCGAGGCCCACATCGAATCCGGCCGCCAGGGCATCATCACCGCAGAGGCTTCTGCCCTGGATGCCCAGGACAACCTGCTGGCCGCCGACGAATTGCTCGCCGAACGCACCCAGACGGCCGCCGAAGCCGCCGCCGAAGCGGAAAAAGCCACCGAGTACCTACTCTCGAGCAAGAAGGACGTCGGGGCACTGGCCTCGGACCTGTACCGCAATGGCGGCATCAATCCCGGCGTTGTCACGTTGCTGGAAGACTCCCAGGACAACGACGTCCTGTACAAGGCCTCCACCATGGACGCACTGAGTGCCAACCGCACCCTGACCGTCAGCAACGCCGAGGACGCCGCCGCACTGTGGACCGCGTGGCAGGACTATGCCGCCGCGGCAGCCAAGGCCGCCGACGAAGCCACCGCCGCCCAGCAGACAGCAGCGGCAGAAGCCTCGTCGACGCTTTCCAGCTTCCAGGCCTCCGTTGCACCCCAGGAGAAACTCCGCGAAGAGCTCATCGGGCAACTGGCATACCTGCATGAGGTCGACGCCGCCGAGGAAGCCGAGCGCATTGCCGCCAAGGAAGCGGCCGCAGAAACCAAGAAGCTCCAGGAACTGATCGAGAACACGCCCCAAGCCGCGCCACTTGAGGTCGAGCTGAGCAAGGCGCCCGAGATCAAGCCGCTGGCCGCCCCTCCGAAGGTTCCCAACGAACGACCGCAGAACCAATCACTGGCTCCCAAGGCGTCCGCGCCCAAGGCCCCGCAGCTCACCGTAGCGATTCCGCCGAAGGAAGACCCCGAACCGGCCAAGCCCGCTCCGGTGACGCCCAAGGCCACTCCAAAGCCAACTCCTGTGCCAGAGGCTCCGAAGGAAACGGCCAAGCCGAAGCCCAAGCCGGCTCCCGAGCCCGAGGCTCCGAAGGAAACGGCCAAGCCCAAGCCCACGGTCGCACCGCAGGCCCCCAAGCAGTCCATCAAGCCCAAGCCCGAGCCGACGCCCGAGCCCACCCAGGAGCCCGAGGCTCCGCAGTCGTCCGGCAACTACAACGCGGCCTTCTCATGGGGCCGCATGACTGCCAACGACGAGTCCAAGCAGTACAGGTTCGGTGCCAATGGTCCGGACTTCTACGACTGCTCGTCCTTCACCAAGGCGGCATATGCCAAGTCCGGCATTTACCTGCCGCGGACCTCGTCACAGCAATATGCGGCCGCACCGACCAAGGTCCCGCTGAGCCAGCTGCGCCCCGGCGACCTGGTCTTCTCCTCGTCCAATGGCGGGAGTTCGTTCTACCACGTGGCTATCTACCTGGGCGGCGGACAGGTCCTTCATGCTCGCAACCCGAACAGCGGCATCTCCGTGACCCCTCTGAGCTACGTCAACAACCTGCACTCCTACGCGGGACGCTACTAAGAGACGCACCGCACCAAGAACAAATGCGTGAGGGGGGGGGGAACACAAAATTTTTGGACCCCCCCCACCCATTTTAGGGGGGGAAAAATTTTCGGGTGGCAACGCCCTCACGCATTTGTTCTTGGTGCGGTGTGTCTCTTAGTAGCGTCCCGCGTAGGAGTGCAGGTTGTTGACGTGGCTCAGAGGGGGCATGGAGATGCCGCTGTTCGGGTTGCGAGCATGAAG